>JAIRTK010000501.1 GCA_031254955.1 Opitutaceae bacterium | reverse complement strand
GGCAGGATGCCACGGGTTAGCTTCCGCCAGTGCTCCGGCGCAGTCGCATGAAACACAAACGCGCGCGACTGCCGTCCGGCAACGGGCTTCGCAAGCGAAGCCCCTACATCCGCCGCCGCGCACCTCTCTGTCCGCTGTGTCACTTCGCTCAATCCTTCTTTTTGTTAGGCGCTCTAAATTTCGTTCGGAGATGGTATTACACCCGCCGGCAACGGTGCGGGGGTTTTCGCCTTCTATGCCTCCTATTGCTCCGGCAGCGGCTCTGCTGGCGCGATGGCGCCGCGCCCCGGCGCGGAGGACGCCCCGGCGGGAGCCGCCGGCAACGATGCCACGGGCGCATCCGGCGCGATGGCGGCATTGGCGGCGCCGCTGCCCGCGCGGCTGCCGCTGAGAGCGTTGGCGTCGGGCAGCGCTTCGGCGGGCGCGATGATGTTGCGACGTTCCGATTCGGGCGCGGCGTCCTCCACCGTCGCGGGCAACCCGCCCGCCGGCGCGATTTTCGGCGGCGGCTCCGGCTTGCGCGGCGCGGGCGCTTGCGTCGCTCCGCCGCCGGCGGCGCCAACCGGCGCGTGGCCGCCGCCCGCGCCGGATGCCGGCGACTGCCCGTCAAGCGCGATGCCGGTGCCGATCACCGTGGTCATCGTGCTGACCGCGCCGCCGACCACGCCCACCGCCGTGCCCACGCACGAGCCGATGAAGCACATCGGAATCCCGATTAACAGCGATACAATCAGCAACACCACGCCGCGCGCCCCGCCCTTTTTTATCATCACATAAACGGCCAGCCCCACGCAACCGCCGACGCCGAGCGCGCCGAGCAGGAAGCCGGCGAAAGGCACAAACGCGACAACGCAGGCGACAAAAAACAGCACCCAACCGATGGCAATCAGCTTGCGGCAAATGTCCGGCGCGGGTTGCGCGTCCGTTGGCACGGGCGCGCCGGCGCCGG
The DNA here is from genome assembly GCA_031254955.1 of Opitutaceae bacterium. GTDB lineage: Bacteria > Verrucomicrobiota > Verrucomicrobiia > Opitutales > Opitutaceae > Termitidicoccus. The sequence continues at coordinate 3,834 of JAIRTK010000501.1, read as the reverse complement.
GTGCCGGTGACGCCGCCGGTTTTGCTGGCGTCACCAGCGGTTCTGCTGGTGGCGGAGGCGGTTCTGTTGGCGGCGCCAACGACGCCGGTGGCGTCGGCGCGGGGGACGGAGGGGAATCGTTTTGGGACGGGTCTGGAGTGTTCATGGTGGTTGGAGAGGCGAAGGTTGTTTGTTTTTAACCATGGACGGCACGGATAAACGCGGGGCGCGGGCATGCAGGGGCTTCGCAAGCGAGGTCACTGCAACCGCCACGCCTCCGTGCCTCATGGTCATTTAAGGGCGCTTTGAAAAATTCGATTTAATCGCGGAAACACGAAAGAACGGAAGACGCGGAAATTATTTTGTAATAATTGTTTTTCATGAAATTCCGCGTTGGCTGATGTCGCTTTGCTCGGAACCGCCCTTTCGCGCTTCCGCGATTAAAAATTCTTGTTTTTGAGTTTTTCAAAGCGCCTTTCATTTTGTTGGATGCTCTTAATATAAATACGCGCGCTTATTCCTTGTGAAACAAATCATCCTCCGTCAGCACGCGCGCGCGGCGCGAGCCGGGTTCCTTGAGGCGGAAGGAGATTTTCAGGTCCGAATAATTGTATTTCATTTGATCAATATGAGCGGATGAGGGATACAAATCCACGGGAATTTGCACTTGATACATGCCCGGCTCCAAATCGGCGTCGGCGCTGAGTGACATTGAGGACGTTTCACGGTCGGCGGGATGCAACTCGGTTGTTTTGTCGCTCCGGGCAAGACAGTTGCCTTGTATATAAATCGAGTATTTCCTGACAACAAATCTATCGGAAACCCCATTGGCCTTGGGTTTCGCGTTCTCCAGGTCAACCGTCAGCGTGTATTTGCCCGCCTTGGTGATTTTCAAGTAGCCTTCGAGCGCGAAGAAGAACGCCTGCTTGTAGTAGTTTTTATAATCGGGGTCGTCTTTCACGGCGCCGGGGGAGAACGGCTGCCTGGTGATTTCGACGGAGCCGACCGCCCCCCAGTCGGGAATATCCGTTTCCAGGATTTTGTTGTCCCTCGGAGTCCAGATGTTCAGCCACAGCCCCTTTTTGTAGGACGAAGCGGCGGGGGCGGTCTGGGCGGCGAGTTGCGAGGCGAAGGCCAGCGCGACTCCGGAGAGGATGAGCGACGCCAGGCGGCGCGCGGCCGCGGGCGTGGATTTTATGTGTGACATGAGTGCTGTTGGTTTGGATGTTTGCCCCTCTCAATTCGGGCGGAATGCCCTTCCCTGACTTGGGACAGGCGCGGCGGCGCGCTCGCGACACCGTGGTTTGATTGGCAAAGGCTCGCGCGCCTTTGCCGATGTCCGATTTTGGAATACAAAAAAGGGACGCATTTACTTGCGTCCCGTTCCGGGCACTTAGGAAGCCCTTTATGTAAACGCTTTCAACGCGCCCCCAGTGGGGGCGACGTTCCGATGCAGTTACATAAAAGGCGGCGTGTCTGGCGAAATTTCCTAAGTTTCGGAACGGACAGCAGCCGAAGCTACGCGAAATAGTTTATATTGGTGGTATGATGGCGGCGGTGGATTTGATGCGACGGCGGTTGGTGTGTAAAAACACCGGACAAATTACGTGCCCGCACCGCGGCATGCCAAGCATTATTTCTGCCCGAGCGAAGCGAGAAGCCTGACAAAAGGAAAGATAAAGAATAAAGAGGAAAGATTCCGGCGGTGACATCACTTCCTGTTACACTCAGTGAAATTTCGCGCGCAAGCGCGTGCTTGCCACCGCCCGTCCGCCTTGGTTCGCTTGCCGGTTTCCGAAAAAACACATGGCCGAAATCACCAAAAGCTACGAACCGCGCGACGTTGAGAAGAAATGGTATGCCATCTGGCAGCAGGCAAACGCCTTCGCGCCCCGCGCCACCGCGCCCGGCGCGCCCGCGCCCGAGACATGCGCCATCGTCATCCCCCCGCCCAACGTCACCGGCATCCTCCACATGGGCCATGCGCTCAACAACACCCTCCAGGACGTCATCATCCGCCGCGCCCGCCTCGAAGGCAAAGCCGCCCGCTGGATTCCCGGCACCGATCACGCCGGCATCGCCACGCAAACCATGGTCGAAAAACACCTCAAAAAAACCGAAGGCAAAAGCCGCCACGACCTAGGCCGCGACGCATTCCTCAAACGCGTCTGGGCCTGGCGCGAAGAAAAAGGCGACCACATCCTCAACCAGCTCCGCCAACTCGGCTGCTCCTGCGACTGGGAACGCACCCACTTCACGATGGACCCCGCCTACAGCCGCGCCGTGCTGACCGCCTTTGTCAAACTCTTCCGCAAAGGCCACATCTACCGCGGCAAACGCATGGTCAACTGGTGCCCCGCCTCCCTCACCGCGCTCTCCGACGAAGAAGTCGAGATGCGCCCCACCAAAGGCCATATCTACCGCTGCCGCTACGAACTCGTCGAACCGCTGCCGGCTGCCCCCCTGCCCCCGCTGCCCGAAAACGCCCCCCCGCTCCCGCCCGAGGCGTTTTCCGCCGACGGCTCCACCATCACCCACATCGTCCTCGAAACCACCCGCCCCGAAACCATCGCCGCCGACGTTGCCGTCGCCGTCCACCCCGACGACCCCCGCTACGCCGCCCTCATCGGCCGCAAAGTCTGGCGCCCCCTCGGCGCGCGCGCCCCCCTCCCCATCATCGCCGACCCCGCCGTCGATCCCGCCTTCGCCGCCGGCGCCCTCAAAGTCACGCCCGCCCACGACAAAGTGGACTACGAAATCGGCCTCCGCCACGCGCTCCCCATCATCGACAGCATCAACGCCGACGGCACCATGAACGCCGCCGCCGGCCCCGCCCTCGCCGGCCTCGACCGCTTCGCCGCCCGCCAAAAAGCCGCCGCACTCCTCGCCGCCAGCGGCCACCTCATCGAAGCCAAACCCTACGAAAACAACGTCGGCTACTCGCAACGCGCCGGCGTCCCCATCGAACCGCGCCTCACCTGGCAATGGTGGCTCCGCTACCCCCGCGTTGAAGAGGCGAAACAAGTCGTCGGCGACGGCGACCGCCGCGCCGGCATCATACAGTTCCACCCCCGGCGCTGGGAAAAAGTTTACCAAAACTGGCTCGAAAACATCCAAGACTGGTGCATCTCCCGCCAACTCTGGTGGGGCCACCGCATCCCCGTCTGGTATCGCAAAGGCATCGACCGCGACACCCTCACGCCCGCCGACCTCCGCGACCCGCAAAAAATCCACGTCTCGCTCGACGGCCCCGCCGACCCCGAAAACTGGACGCAAGAAGACGACGTCCTCGACACCTGGGCCTCCTCCTGGCTCTGGCCCTTCGCCACCCAAGGCTGGCCCGACGAAACCGCCATGCGCGCCGCCGCCTACGACCGCTTCTATCCCACCACCACCCTCGCCACCGGCGCCGACATCATCTTCTTCTGGGTCGCTCGCATGATCATGGCCGGCCTGGAATTCACCGGCTCCGCCGCGCGAACCCCGAACGAAAAAGGCAGGATGAAACATGAAGAAAACCGGGACCGGGAAACCCGCGCGGCGACCGACTCCGTCCCCCCCCCCCTATCCACTCCTCAGTCCACCCTGGACGAGGCGGAACTGCGCCGCCGCATCCCGTTCCGCCACGTCTATTTCAACGGCATCGTGCGCGACAAACAAGGCCGCAAAATGTCGAAAACCCTCGGCAACTCGCCCGACCCCCTCGACCTCGTTGAAAAATACGGCGCCGACGGCCTCCGCTTCGGCCTCCTCCAGATCGCCCCCCTCGGCCAAGACGTGAAATTCGACGAAGACCGCATCGAAGCCGGCAAAAACTTCTGCAACAAACTCTGGAACGCCTGCCGCTTCCGCCAG
>JAIRTK010000474.1 GCA_031254955.1 Opitutaceae bacterium | reverse complement strand
TCGACGCCAATAGACGTGTTCGCCAGCCCTGTTCTCGCCGTGATGCAAAATCCAAGGCGCGTTGACAACTGGCGGAGCCGGCAGGGAGGCCTCTCCGAGGCCTCCGCGCCAACGCCCCGATTCCCCCATGAAATTTCCAACCGCCCGCCCCGTCCACCGGACGGCTTGGCCTCTTCAAGGCCTCCGTGAGAACGCACCGGGGGCCTATAATACCATTTCCGAACGAGATTTATATTTTGGGTAGGGTGAGGCATCCCGCCGAGCCGTTGCCGCCCCTCGGCTCGGCGGGACGCTTCGCCCTACCTAGGGCACCAATCCTGCCTAAAGTCTAAAAATGCTTCGGAACTGGTATAAAGTGTCATGTTCACTGGGAAATGGTATAAATCGACTTCTCCGCGACCAAGTCCGCAGGGGCGGACCAAGTTCCCGGAGGGAGCCGCCGGCAATCAGGGTTTGGAAAACACGTCTTGAAAGGGCGGCGGCAAGGCCCAAGGAGGAAGAGGGAACCGGTCTGCGCGCCGCATGGCATTGCCGCCTTTTCGGGGCGGCTTGTCCTTGGGGGCGGTGGCGGTGGCGGCGGCGGGGCGGCGGGGGCGGGTCAGAAGAGTGTGATGGCGATGTTTACGCCGGCGGTGACGATGGAGACCATGCTCATCAGCTTGATGAGGATGTTCAGGCTGGGGCCGGCGGTGTCTTTGAAGGGGTCGCCCACGGTGTCGCCGATGACGGCGGCTTTGTGCGCAAGCGAGCCTTTGCCTCCAAGGTGCCCTTCTTCGATGTATTTCTTGGCGTTGTCCCAGGCGCCGCCGGAGTTGGCCATGAAGACGGCGAGCACGAAGCCGGCGGCGAGGCCGCCGCCCAGCAGGCCAAACACGCCGGGCACGCCAAAGAGGATGCCGGTGAGGATGGGCACGACCACGGCGAGCATGGAGGGGATGATCATTTCGCGTTGCGCCCCGGCGGTCGAGATGGCCACGCAGCGCGCGTAGTCGGGCACGGCTTTACCTTCGAGGATGCCGGGTTTGTCTTTGAACTGGCGGCGGACTTCCTCGACCATGCGGGCGGCGGCGCGGCCAACGGCGTTGATGGTGAGGCCGCAGAAGAGGAAGGACATCATGGCGCCAATGAACAGGCCGATGATGACTTTGGGGTTCATGAGGGTGACGTCGAAGTAGGTCATGAATTGCGTGAGCGTCGCTTCGGAGATTTTCACGGCGGCGTTCACCGCGCCGGCGTCGCCGGCGGCTATGGCTTCGTGCGCGGCGGCGTGGTTGGCATCCCATACGGCGAAGTTGCCAAAGGTGGCGTCGATGGCGTTTTCTCCGAGGTCTTTGACGTTTTCGAGGACGTGGAATATGCCGATTTTGAGTTCTTCGACGTAGGAGGCGAGCAGGGCGAGGGCGGTGAGCGCGGCGGAGCCGATGGCGAAGCCTTTGCCGGTGGCGGCGGTGGTGTTGCCGAGGGAGTCGAGCGCGTCGGTGCGTTTGCGCACTTCGGGGCCGAGGCCGGACATTTCGGCGTTGCCGCCGGCGTTGTCGGCGATGGGGCCGTAGGCGTCGGTGGCGAGGGTGATGCCGAGGGTGGAGAGCATGCCGACGGCGGCGATGCCGATGCCGTAGAGGCCGGCGGCCATGCTGGCGGGCTGGAAGTGCCAGTCGCCGCTGGCGAAGCAGTAGGCGAGCGCGGTGCCAATGGAGACGACCACGACGGGGATGGCGGTGGAGAGCATGCCGGTGCCGATGCCGGAGATGATGACGGTGGCGGGGCCGGTGGCGGAGTTTTCGGAGATGTGCCGGGTCGGGCGGTATTCTTGCGAGGTGTAATACTCGGTGGCTTTGCCGATGATGATGCCGGTGACGAGGCCGGTGACGATGGCGCCCCAGATGCCCCAGTAATTGGGGATTTCGAGGTAGCGGAGGACGCCCCAGGAGAGCAGGACGATGAGGAGGGAGGAGAGGTTGACGCCGCGGCTGAGGGCGCCGAGGAGGTGGCGTTGGGTGGCGCCTTCCCGGGTGCGGACCACGAAGATGCCGAGGATGGAGAGGAGGGTGCCGACGGCGGCGATGAGCATGGGGGCGATGACGAGTTTGTAGCCGAGGTTGTCGCCGGCGACGGCGCCGGTTGCGGCGGCGATGGCGGAGAACGCGGGGACGGCGGCGGCGCCGAGCGCGGCGGTGGCGAGGATGGAGCCGGCGTAGGATTCGTAGAGGTCGGCGCCCATGCCGGCCACGTCGCCGACGTTGTCGCCGACGTTGTCGGCGATGGTGGCGGGGTTGCGCGGGTCGTCCTCGGGGATGCCGGCTTCGACTTTGCCGACGAGGTCGGCGCCTACGTCGGCGGCTTTGGTGAAGATGCCGCCGCCGACGCGGGCGAAGAGGGCTTGGAGCGAGGCGCCCATGCCGAAGGTCAGCATGGTGGTGGTGATGATGGTGAGTTTGCGGCCGGGGTCGGTGTCGTCGATGAAGTGGTTGAGCACGAGGAACCAGGCGGCGATGTCGAGCAGCGCGAGGCCGACGACAACGAGGCCCATGACCGCGCCGGAGCGGAAGGCGAGGCGCAGGCCGGCGTTGAGCGACTGGCTGGCGGCGTGGGCGACGCGCGCGGAGGCGTAGGTCGCGGTTTTCATGCCGAAGAAGCCGGCGAGGCCGGAGAAGAGGCCGCCGGTGATGAAGGCGAAGGGCACCCAGCCGTTTTGCAGGCCGAGGCCGTAGGCGAGCAGGGCGAAGAGGAGCGTGAGCACCAGGAAGAAGAGGCCCACGACTTTGTATTGTTGTTTCAGATAGGCCATCGCCCCGGCGCGGACGTGCGAGGCGATTTCCGCCATGCGCGTGGTGCCTTCGGGGGCGGCTTTCATGCGAAAATAAAACCACGCGGCAAAGCCGAGTGCGAGCATTGAGGCGGCTGGCGTGAGCCAGAACAGGTGCTGTGCGTTCTCTGCGTTCATGGATGGATCAATTGAAAAAAAAGCGGGTGACGGGAGGCGGGAGGCGAGGGTTGGCGGGTGACGGGTGGCGCGGCGGCTGGTAGCGGGAGGGAGGATGGCGCGATGGCTGGCGGGTGGTGCGGCGGATGGTGCGAAGACTGGCGGCTGGCGGGTGGTGCGGCGGGTTGGCCGGGTGGTTGGGTCTGGATAAAATATGGCCCGCGACGGGTTGGACGCGGGCCTTGGGTTGGCGTGGGGCGGGTCAACCGCCGAAGGAGTTCAGCGCGGATTGCCACCAGGCGTGGTGTTTGGCGTCGAGTTCGGTGCGCGTGGGCATGGGGTAGTGTTTCAAGCCGGTTGGGTCGCCGACGTAAAAGCCGCCTTTGATGGTGCGGTAGAGGACGTTGTCGCTGATGTTGCGGACTAGGACTTTGGTGGGTTTGTCGGGGCGTTCGCTGACTTCGCGGAGGCAGTCGCGGAGATGCACGATGCCGGCGTAGGGCAGGTTGCCGAGGTCGTCGGCGGAGGCGTCGAGGTTGCCGGCCAGCGCGCCTAGGGTGAGTTCGGCAAAGGCGATGCGCGGCACGCAGACGGGTTGCGCGGGGTCGGTGATGTGCGCGCAGAATCTGGCCGGGGCCAACATGCTCACCACGCGCGGGCGGATGGGGCAGTATTCTTGATACAGGTGGTGCAGGCTGTCGTCGTCGGCTGACGGCTGGCCGGCTTCCGCCGCGGCGAGGCTGAGCACGCGTCCGTCCGGCGTGGCGAGGTGCAAGTCCCCGATGGCGTTTAGCGGCACGTGCTCAAGCACGCGGTAGATGGAGATATAGCGCGATTTGCGGGGCGAGCCGTCGGCATGGGGCATGCGCGCTTCCACGGCGGCCATTTGCGGGATGGCGTCGGTGCGCCATGCGGGGTCCAGCTCGAAAAATAGCGCCTGTCCGCTGGAGTGGTGCCGGCTGCCGATGGCGAGATACGCGCCGAAGTCCTCGGGCGCAAGGTGCGAGGCTATCAGGGCTTCCGGGGATAAGGACAGGTAGAGGTGTGTTTTCATGATGAGGGAGTGCGGTGTGTTTGGGAAAAACTTGTGCCCAGTATCGCACACGGTGGCAAAAAACGCCGAGCACTGCTGCGTATTTATTGTCAAGTCATACGCGGTTTTTGTGAAAAAAGGACAGGTGTTTCCTTGATGCAAATGATGTCCGTTTTCCGCGTCCTTGGTCGTGCGCGTCCTCCCGCCCTCCCGTCCGTCCGCGGGTGCGGGCATGGGCGGGCGGGAGGGAGGACGCGGGCGCGGGCGGGCGGATGCGCGGGCGCGGGCGGGCACGCACGGGCGTTCAGGTCGCCACGGCATGGTTTGCCCGGCGCCGGGCGAACCATGCGGCGGCGGTGCCGCCGAGTATCCAGCCCGCCACGACATCCACGCCCGTGTGCTGGCGGGTCGCGACGATGGACAGCGTGATGAGCGCGGTCCATGTCCAGACGGCGGCGCGCCCGGCGACCGATGCAAAAATCGCGCCGGGGCGCGTGAGCACGATGGCCGCGAGCAGGCTCATCGAGGCGTGCAGGCTGGGGAAACAGTTGAGCGGCGCATCCACCGTAGTGACCAGGCGGTAAAGCCAGTGCGGCGAGGCGAAATAGGGCCGCGCGCATTGCGTGGGCCAGCCGATAAAACACACCCACGCCACCGCCGCCGAGCCGAGCATGGCCAGGGAAAAGCGCTTGATTTCCGCCTGCCCGCGCAACGACATCCACGCAAGCCCGACCAGCGCGAACATCGACACGTAGGGCCAGAGCCACAGGTGCGAGAACGGCAGCCAGTCCCACGACGCGCAATCGTCGCGTATCGTCACCTCGTCGTAGGGCAGCCGCTGGAGCGTGCGGAACACGATGCCCAGGACCGCCCCCGTGCCGAGGGCCGCGACAAGCTTGTCGCGCCAATGGTTGCGAAGGATTTCGATGATGGCGTCCCGGTAATGGGGCATAAGGTTCGGGAGATTTTGATTTTACAAACGGCGCGGAGGTTCCACGGAGGAAATCCGGTGCGGACGCCTTCGGCCCTTATTTCGCGGCCAACCACTTTACCAAGAAAAAGCTCCCGATCAACAACACCATGAAAACCACGCAAAACAGCTCCAGATACCTGTCCAGAAGGCGTTTCACCGGGGGGCCGAAAAAATAGATCGCCGCCCCCACGAGCAGAAAACGCCCCGTGCGCCCGAGGGCCGACGCGCCGATCAAGGTGCCCAGGCCCACTTGTTCGTGAAACACCCCCGCCGCGATGGTGAACACCTTGTAGGGAAGCGGCGTAAAGCCCGCCGTAAGTATCGCCCAAAACGCGTTTTGCCCATACAGGCCGCCGACGTAAGCGTAGGCCTCCTGATAATGAAACAGCTCAATGATCCGCCGCCCCACCTCCTCATACAGGGCAAAACCGATGTAATAACCCAGCACCCCGCCCAGCACCGAGAACACCGAGCAGTGCACGACAAATTTGAACGCGCGGCGCGGCGCGCCCATGCACAACGCAATCAGCAGCACATCCGGGGGAATCGGAAAAAATGACGACTCGGCAAACGCGATCAGGCACAACGCCGGCACGCCATAACGCGTGTCGGCCCAATGCAGCACCCATTGATACAGCCGCTTGACGACATTCGGCCTCGCAGGCTTCGCGTCGCCCTCCGCTCCTCCGCTGGTGTCTGGCGTGTCCATGCTCGGAATACTTATTCCCTGCGACCACGGCCCGCTCACGGGCGCGCCGGCCATGCCCCGCAAAAAAGGCAGACGCCCGGACGCCTGCCTCTGAAACGGGCGACAGGGACGGCGTTCAAACGTCGGGCTTGGTCTTGCGGAGACCGGTCACGCGGTCGCCCTCTTTCCACTGGCCGCGTTTCCTGAGTGTTTCGATGCGCTCGAAACGTTTCAGGACATTGCGCTTTACGACGAGGCCGCGGGGGCCTTGGAGGCTTTTGTGCTGGGACATGATGTTTAAAAAAAGGGTTTGGACGCGATGGAAAGACGTTAAAGGGGCGCAGAAGTAGAGTTCGCCTCCGCCCATGACAAGTATTTTTCCGCGACATGCGCGGCGCGCACGACGACCCACTCGGGCGTGTCATAGGGATGATGCCCGCGCAACCACGCCTCGATTTCGACCGCGCGGGCGGGGACAAACTTCACGCAAAGGCGAAACTCCTCCGCCTGCTCGACCCGCCCCCGCCACTCGTAAACCGAGACCACCGGGCCGTCGATCTGCACGCACGCGGCCAGCCTTGCCTCGACCAGCCCGCGCGCCAGCGCCTCCGCCTCGGGGCGGGTGGAAAGCGTGGTCCAGCCGACAAACAAGCTCATGAGACCGAAAAATCGGAAAGGCGGACGCCCGCGGCAAGCGGATTCGCCTCCGTCGCCGCGCCAACAACCTCAAGCAACAACCTCAAGCAACAACCCCAAGCGCCAACCCCAATAGTCAACCCCAAGAGCCAACTCCAAGTGCCTACTCCAAGTGCCAAGCGCCTATCCCTGATTTAAAGACTTTCACTTTTTAACCACGGAGAACACGGAGGACATGGAGCCATGAAAACTCACGCAGCGACGCAGAGGCGGGAAACGGCGGGAAGATGCGAAGGACAGCGAATGTGGAGGACAGCGAATGCGAAGGACGGCGGATTCGGAGGACAGCGGATGCGAAGGACAGTGATGCGGAGGACGGTGATACGGAGGACAGCGAATGGATTTGTTCTCATACCCTTTGCGAATGAAAATCCCCCTTCAGGTAGGGCGAGGCGTCCCGCCGAGCCGCGAGCGGCTCACACGGCTCGGCGGGATGCCTCGCCCTACCCTTAACGGCTTCCTTAGTGTGATTTCCATTAGGAAAGGGTATAACACAAAGGCGCGGAGACGCGGAGAGGACGAGGGGGAGGGAGTGATACCCTTTCACACTCAAACCCATAATAATTGGCACCCTTTTTGCGTGCCCTTTTGGAGTGCGGCGGCAGAGGGCGCGAAGCGCCCGGCGACACCGCCTTCGACTGCCGGAAAACGCTTCGACTTACCAACCCCGCCACCGCCGGCGAAAAGCGGCGTCGCACGACCAGACTGCACCTCGTTGTTTTATACCCTCTCCCAGTGAACAGGACACTTTAGAAGCAGAGCCATGTAGGGGCTTCGCTTGCGAAGCCCGTTGCTGGAGCACGGCCTTTGCTGGTGCACGGTTATCAAGCCGGGCATCGCAAGCGACGCCCCTACAAAAGAGTGATTTTCATTGGGAATGGGTATTATTATGAAGTTACGCGGATCCCTGGCAGGGAAGCCTCTCCGAGGCCTCCGCCGGGCGGAGTGCACGATTGGTATTTCCTTGGCAAGTCGAGGCGTGGTGACGGAATCGACGACATTTGTATTCATGAATAGGTGCTTAAACTTTTATGGTAAAGTCGAGGCGTGGTGACGGAGGCCTCGGAGAGGCCTCCCTACCAGGGATGGATTGCGTTAGGGGGGCAAAATACCTCCGCCCGCGTAACATCAGTTCTATTTTTGAGTGAAAAACGGCATGAGTAATGCGGAGCGAATTGCTCTCCGCGCCTCCGCGCCTCTGCGTGAAAACACTCCCTCCTCATCCGTCGCATCCGCCGCCTTCGCGCATCCGCGCATCCGCCTGAGTCCTTCACGACTCCATATCCTCCATATCCTCAGTATCCCCCGTGTCCCCCGTATCCTCCGTGGTTAAAAGGAAAACCCCCGCAAATAAAAGACAACCCCCGCTAGGCTCCCCATCCAACCGCCCTCGCCTCACCCCGCGCCCCGCCTCGCGCCTCACCTCGCGCCCCGCCCGCGCTACGTCCCGCGCAACGCCTCGACCAGCGCCTCGACCAACGCGTCGAGGCTGGCGGCCTTGGCCTCGAAATCCACCGGGATGCCGGCCTCGCGCAACGTCGCGCTGGTGCGCCCGCCGATGCTCCCCGCAAGCGGACGCCTGGCCCCGGCGACGAGCCTCAAGGCGCCGGCCTGCCCGACGAAAGACCGCGCGGCGGACGAACTCGCGAACAAAATCGCATCCGCGCCCTTCCTCCGAAAATCCTCCGCCACAGGCTCGCCGGCCAGCTCGGTCTTTTCCGTTTTGTAGAGCGGCAGGCGATCCACGATCGCGCGCGCGTCCTCAAGCCTTTTCACCAACGCGGCGCGGTTCAGGTTGCCCGTCACCACAATGACCTTCGCGCTGTCGAGACTGCCGGTCGCGACCAGCGCGCCGGCCAGCGATTCGCCCGTGGCGGAGGCCGGCATGCAATCGACCTTGAGATGATGGCGCTCGATTTCGCGCGCGGTGGCGCGCCCCACGCAGGCGAAACGAAGCAGGCCGAGCGCGCGCACATCGTCGAACCCCTTAAAAAACTCCTCGAAAAAAAACCGCGCGCCATTCGCGCTGGTGAACACGATCCAATCGTAGCCGCCAAGCTCGGCGAGGATTTCCACGAGCGCATGCCGGTCCACCTCCTTCACCACGGTGATGAGCGGAAGCTCGATGACCTCGGCGCCGAGCGCCTCAAGCCTGCCGCGCAGCTCACCGTTCCGATCGCGGTCGCGAGTGATGGCGACACGCCGGCCAAAAAGCGGGAGACGCTCGAACCAGTCGATGGCGGAACGGCGCGCCACGCCCTCGCCGACAAACACGATCGCCGGCGACGAAAGCCCGGCCCGCGCCACGCGCTCCGCCAGATCGGAGACCGTGCCCGTGACGCTGCGCTGGCGCCCGAGCGAAGCCCACTGCACGGCGGCCGCGGGCGTGCCGGGCGCAAGCCCGCCCGCGACAAGCTCGCGCAAAATCTCCGCGAGACGCCCCATGCCCATGTAGATGGCGAGCGTGGCATTCCTGAGTTTCCCGTAGGCGCGCCAGTCCACGAGAAGCTTTTTTTCGGCGTCCTCGTGGCCGGTGAGAAAAACGACCGCCGAGTTGGTGTTGCGATGCGTGAGCGGGATGCCCGCGTAGGCGCCGGCGGCAAGCGCGGCGGTGACGCCGGGCACGACCTCAAACGGGACGCCCTGCTCCGCCAGCGCGCGGGCCTCCTCGCCGCCGCGACCAAACACAAACGGATCGCCGCCCTTGAGCCGCACGACGCGCCTGCCCTCGTCCGCCTTCTCGATGAGCAACGCCTCGATCTTGTCCTGCGGCATCGCGTGAAAGCCGGATTGTTTCCCGACATAATGGACTTCGCAATCCGCGCGCCGCCATTTCAGCAATTCAGGATGCGCGAGGTAATCATACACGAGCACATCGGCGGACTCGATGAGTTCCCGCGCGCGAAACGTGACCAGCCCCGGCTCTCCGGGTCCGGCGCCGACAAGATAAACGATGCCTTTGGACATGAGCGAAGAGTCTAGCTGCCCGCGCCGCCGCCGCGCGGCAAGCCTCATTTAAAAAAGCGCCGCCAGCCACTGCTCAAATCAGCGACAACAGACAGACCGCCGGGCGTCCCGCCCGCAGAAAGGGAAACGG
>JAIRTK010000455.1 GCA_031254955.1 Opitutaceae bacterium | reverse complement strand
TCGTTTCCTTCACGCCCCTCACGCCCCTCGTTTCCCTCATGCCCTTTACGCACTCCCGTTCCCTCGTGCCCTTTACGCCCTTCGTTCCCATCGTGCCTTCATGCCCTCCCGTTCCCTCGTGCTCCTCGTGCCTTTCCGTCCCTTCGCGTCCTTCGCGTCCTTCGCGGTTAAAAAAGCCCTCCTCTCAAAATTTTAAAACCCCTTCAAAATAAGGGATAAGCCCTTATTCCAGTTTGTCCAACGCCTCGCGCGCCGCCTTTAGGCCGGGGCGGATTTTCAACGCCGACTCGTAGGCCGCTTTTGCGCCGGCCTTGTCGCCCTTTTGCTCCAGCAACTGGCCGATGCGCCAGTGCGCAAACGAGTGCCCGGGCTGCTCCGGCGGCGGCGTTTCGGCGAGGCATTTTTGCAACGCCGCGAGACCGTCGTCCGTATGCGCGCCGGACTCCGTCGCCAGCCGGCCCATCGCAAAAAGCGCCATGTAGTCCCCCGGATGCCCGCGCAGGATTTCCGCCAGCAACGCGTGCGCGGCCTCGTAGCTCCTGTCGTCAATCAGCAGGTCGGCCCGCGCCTTTTTCGACAGGAGCGGGTCGATTCGCTCCAGCTCCACCGCCGCCGCCCAAGCCTTCCTAGGCCCGCCCCCGGCGATTCCCGGCGCCGCGCGCAAATAGCGAATCATCGCCATGCGCGCGTGGACGTTTTTCGGGTCAAGCTCGACGGCCTTTGCGTAGGCCGCGCGGCATTGCTTCGCGAGGCCCGGCCTGGACAACGCCGGCGCCTGCGCGAGGCGCATCCCGTAAGCGTCGCCAAGGGAAACGTGGTTCCGCGAAGTCGGGGCCAGCGCCACCGCCTTGGCCAAATACGGCAGCGCCTCCTCCGGCTTGTTCTGGCCAAGCAGCGCCAGCCCGGCGTAGTGCCGCGCCTCGGCATCGTCCGGGTCCGCCGCCACAGCCGCCACGGCCACGGCCTGCGCCTCGGCGAATCGCTCAAGCGCAAGCAACGCCTCCAGCTTTTCCGCCAGCGCCTCCGCGCGCGCCAAGGCCGCGCCCATCCCCATGAGCATTAAGCAGAAAATAAACAAGACGCGCCCCATGTCCGGCCAGCCAAATCCCGTCCCGATTGTTTAACAAGAGTAAACTATTGTTGTCATGTCGCGGGAAGCACCTACTTTCCGCCCCGAAAGACTCCCGACACCCGCAAGCACCCGTGTTTCCCTCCCAACCCGAAAATCCTGCACCCTCCCTCCGCGCGGAACGCATCCTCGTTGTCCAGTATTCACAAACCGGCCAGCAACTCGCCGCGCTGGACGCCCTCCTCGGGCCGTTGCTGGAAGCGGGAGTGCCCGTGCACCGCGAGACGCTGCGCACCAGCCCGGCCTACCCGTATCCGTGGCCGTTCTGGAAATTCCTGGACACGTTTCCCGAGACCGTCACCGGCGACGCGCCCGCGCTTGAGCCGCTGACGATTCCACCCGGCGCGGAGTTTGGTCTCGTCATCATCGCCTACCCGGTGTGGTTCCTCTCGCCGCCGCCCGCGCTCACCGCGTTTCTCCTCGGGGACGACGCGCGGCGCCTGCTTCGCGGGCGCCCGGTCATCACGCTCACCGCCTGCCGCAACATGTGGATCATGGCGCAGGAAAAAATAAAAACCCTCCTCGCCGGCATCGGCGCGCGGCATTGCGACCACATCACGCTCACCGACCGGGGAAACGCTTTCGCCTCCTTCATCACCACGCCGCGCTGGCTGCTCACCGGCCGCAAAAACCGTTTCTGGGGCCTCCCGCCCGCCGGAGTCTCCGAACGCGACATCCACGGCTGCGCGCGCTTCGGACGCGCCATCCTGAGCGCCCTCCGCGCGCCTGTCGCCGGCACCGCCAGCGGCGTCTCCGCCAGCGCTTCCTCCGGCGGTGCCTCCGCCGACACACCCGCTGGCGCCCTTGGCATCCCCACCGACGCCTCCGCCGACACTCCCGACAGCACCTCCGCCGACACAGCCATCGCCACCCCCGCCGCTTTCTCCACCGGCACCTTCGCCTCCGCCTCCACCCCCTCCACCCCCGCCGCCCCTGACGCCGCCCCCGCCGGCACGCCGCTGCTTGCCGGCCTGCGCGCCTGCATGGTGGATGTCAAACTCATCGCAAGCGAACGCGTCGGCGCCCGCAATTTCCACCTCTGGGCCAAAATCCTCCGCGCCTGCGGACGCCCCGGCTCGCCGCCGCGCAACGCGATGCTCCTCGTCTTCACCGCGTTTTTCCTCGCGCTCATCCTCACCGTCGTGCCGGCCAGCGTCGTGTTAAAAACCCTTTTCGCGCCGCTGCTTCGCAAAAAACTCGCCCGCGCCGCCGCCCTCTACGAACAACCCTCCGGCTCCGGCGGCGAACGCCTCGCGCTCTTCTCCTGACCCACCCGCCTGCCTGCCCCGCCCCGTCTGACCCACCCGCCTAACCCATCCCGCCTGACCCGTCCGCCTGACCCGCCCGCGAACGCCTCTCCACCCGCCGCCCATGCCTCAACCCGTTTACATCACGCACACCGCCGCGTTTCTGCCGCTCGACCCCGTGGACAACGACCACATGGAAACCGTGCTCGGCCAGACCGGACCGCGCCCCTCCCGCGCCCGCAAAATCACGCTCCGCAGCAACGGCATCCGCTCGCGCCACTACGTCATCGACCCCGCCACCGGACGCCCCCGCTTCACCAACGCCCAACTCGCCGCCGCCGCCATCCGCGCCCTCGCACGGGAAAGCCGCTTCGACCTCGCCACGCTGGACTGCCTCGCCGCCGGCACCACGATCGCCGACCAACTCCTGCCCGGACACGGCGTGATGGTGCACGGCGAACTGGCCGCCGACGGCGTCGCGCCTTGCGAAGTCATCACCACCGCCGGCGTCTGCTGCGCCGGCGCCACCGCGCTCAAATACGCCTGGCTCGCCGTGCGCGCCGGCGACGCCGCCAACGCCATCGCCTCCGCCTCCGAAATCGCCTCCCTCATGATGGGCGCCGCGCGCTACACCGCCGAGACCCAAGAGCAAGCCGACGCGCTGGAAACCCGCCCCGAACTCGCCTTTGAAAAAGATTTCCTCCGCTGGATGCTCTCCGACGCCGGCGGCGCCCTCTTGCTGCAACCCCAACCCGCGCCGGACCGCGCCAACCTGCGCATCGACTGGATGGACACCACCTCGCGCGCCCACACGATGCCCGTCTGCATGTATGCCGGCGCCGAGAAAAACGCCGACGGCACCCTCACAAGCTGGCTGCTGCACGACCACGAGCAACTCGGCCGCCGCTCCATCCTCGCCATCAAACAAGACGTGCGCCTGCTCAACGCCAACATCACCGCGGAATGCGTGGAAAAACCGCTCGCCGCCATCGCCGCCCGCCGCCATCTGCGCGCCGCCGACATCGACTGGTTCCTCCCCCACATGTCCTCCGAATACTTCCGCGAACCCCTCGCCCGCGCCCTCGAAAACATCGGCCTCGCCATCCCGCCGCAACGCTGGTTCACCAACCTCGCCACCTGCGGCAACACCGGCTCCGCCGCGATGTATGTCATGCTCGACGGCCTCCTCCGCGCCGGACACCTCCGCCCCGGCCAGCGCATCCTCTGCCTCGTGCCCGAATCAGGCCGCTTCAGCTCCGCCTACATCCACCTCACCGTCGTCTGACGACGCCAACCCCAAAACCTCGCTCCCCCCCTCCCCATGCGTCCCGACGAAGTCCCCAGTGAAAGCGCGCCGCTCCTCGAAGGCGCGACCAAAGCCGCCTACGTCGTCGGCCCCGACGGACGCTACCGCATCGTCCCCAACGGCGGCACCGAAGCCGAAGTCACCGTCACCGAGGAAGCCGTCGCCTGGTTCCGGCAAATGGCCGACGAAGCCCGCCTCCGCGCCCTCGCCGGCAAGACCAGCCCGCTCGAATACCACATGTATCGCCGACGGCTCGACCCCGCCTCGCTCGCGCAGGCCGCCGGCTACTGGCGCTGGCGCGTGCGCCGACACTTGCGCCCGGCCCCCTTCGCCCGCCTCACCGCCGGACAACTCGCCCGCTACGCCGCCGCCATGGGCATCGCCGACCCCGAACAACTCCGCCGGCTCGACCCCTGACACCTCCCCCAGCCCGCCGCTCCCAGACACACCCGCCATCCCGCCGCACCCGACACCGCCCCCCATCCACTCCCAAGCCCGCCTCCAGCAGCGTTCGCGACTCCTCCATCCCCTGAACAACAGACACCACTCCCCGCCCTCTCCCATGCCCGCCTCCTCCGCCAATCCCACCCCCGCCGCCAATCCCACCCCCGACATCAGCTCCGCCCCTGACGCCTCCATCAGCCCCGTCCCCGCCGCCAATCCCGCCTCTTCCGCCAGCTCCGCCTCTTCCTCCAGTCCCGCCGCCGCCGCCTCCATCAACTCCGCCCCTGACGCCTCCTCCGCCTCTATCACCTCCGCCCCCTCTGCCAGCCCCATCCCCGCCGCCAGCCCCGCCCCCGCGCCAGCCTCGCCCGTCATCCTCGCCCCGCTCGGCCCCGCCACCCCCGCGCCGGCCATGACCGGCCCCGCCTTCCAGCACCTGCAAACCGCGCATTGCGAAAGCGGCGTCATCACCTCGCTCCTGCGCGCGGAAGGCCTGCCCATCACGGAAGCCATGTGCTTCGGACTCAGCTCCGCGCTCTCGTTTTGCTACTTCCCCTTCGTGCGCATCAACCAACTCCCGCTCGTCTCCTACCGCATGACACCGCGCTGGATTCTCAACAGCCTCAAACGCCTCCTCCACCTGCCGCTGCGCTTCGAACGCTTCAAAACCCCCGACGCCGGCCACCGCCGCCTGGACGAACTGCTGGCGCGCGGACGCCCGGTCGGCCTGCAAGGCTCGGTCTTTTTCCTGACCTATTTCCCGGTCAACATGCGCTTCCACTTCAACGCCCACAACCTCATCGCCTACGGACGCGACCACGCAACCGGCGACTACCTCATCAGCGACCCCGTCTTCAACGCCCCCACCCGCTGCCCCGCCGCCGACCTGCAACGCGCCCGCTTCGTGCGCGGCGCGCTCGCCCCGCGCGGCCTCCTCTACCACATCGACGGAAAAATCCCCAGCACCGACCTCGCGCAAGTCACGCCGCTCCTGCGCGGCGCGATTCGCAAAAACGTCTGGATGATGCTCTACATGCCGCTCCCCTGCGTGAGCACCCTCGGCATGCGTTTCCTCGCCTCGCGCGTGCGGCGCCTGCCCGTCGGGAAAGCCCCCGGCTACTGCCGCCGCTACGTCGGCCACATCGTGCGCATGCAGGAGGAAGTCGGCACCGGCGGCGCGGGCTTCCGATTTCTCTACGCGGCATTTTTGCAGGAAGCCGCCGTGCATCTCAACCGGCCCGCGCTCCATGAACTCTCGCTCGAACTTACCGCCATCGGAGACGAATGGCGCCACTTCGCCCTCCAAGCCGCCCGCCAAAACAAAGGCCGCTCGCCGCTGAACCCCGCCGCGCTCGCCGACCTGCTGGACGACATCTCCCGCAAAGAGCGCGCCCTCTACAAAAAACTCTGGAAAGCCGTCTGACAAAAACCGTCCGCCCATACTCCCTCCCCCTGATAACGCCCCTCCTATAAAGTGCGGCGCCTGCTAATGGATTTCGTCATCGAGGGCGAGGAGACGTGTGATAACGCCCCCTATGAAGTGCGGCGCTTGCTAAAGGCAACCCGGTAATCATTGGCCCCCACGCCGGAGAATTGAGCGAGGGATCCGGCTACTTGGCTGCCAATACCCTTTCCCAGTGAAAAGTACACTTTATCCCCATTCCTGATGAAAATCCCAGTAAGGAAGCCGTTAAGGGTAGGGCGAGGCGTCCCGCCGAACCGCGAGCGGTTCACACGGCTCGGCAGGACGCCTCGCCCTACCTTTAACGGCTTCCATTGTGTGATTTTCATTAGGAAATGGTATCAGCTATTCAAAATAGCGAGGAACAGCAGTTCCTAATTATTCTCCGAGGCTACGCGGGGCGGCGGATTTTGGGCAGGGCGGTCTCGGCGAGACCGCCGCGGACGGCTCGGCGAGCCGTCCCTGCCATCCACTGCCGCCGTGGGA
>JAIRTK010000449.1 GCA_031254955.1 Opitutaceae bacterium | reverse complement strand
GGTAGGGTAGGGGAGTTTGAGGGCGGCGGGGGCGGTGTATTCTCCGGGCTTGGTTTTCTACGCGGGGGCGCGGAGGGCGCGGTCTTTTCGGTCGGCGATGGGGTCACTTGAATCTTATCCGGGGGTCTATCGCGGCGACAATCATGTCGGAGAGGATGTTGCCGATCATGAGGAGCAGGGCGGAGACCATCACGATGCCCATGCTCACGAAGTAGTCGCGGTTGGTGATGGAGCTGATGCCGAGCAGGCCGAAGCCGTCGATGTCGAAGATGGACTCGATGAGGAACGAGCCGGTGAGCAGCAGCGTGATGTTTTGCCCGAAGGTGGTGGCGATGGGGATGATGGAGTTGCGGAGGGCGTGGCCGAGGACGGCGCGCTTGAAGGGGACGCCTTTCGCGATGGCGGTGCGCACGTAGTCGGCGGAGAGGCTGTCCATGAGGTGGTTTTTCATGAGCATCGTCGTAACCGCGAAGCTGCCGATGAGGTAGCAAATGAGGGGCAGCACGGCGTGGTGGCCGATGTCGAGGGCCTGGCCCCAGAGGGATTTGTCTTCGAAGTCGAAGCTGGTGAATCCGCCCATGGGAAACCATTCCAGGCGTGCGCCGAAGACGAGCAACAGCACGGCGCCGAGCGCGTATCCGGGGATGGAATAGCCGAAAAAGATGAGCAGCGAGGTGGAATTGTCCACCAGCGTGCGGTGGCGGATGGCTTTTACGATGCCGAGCGGGATGCAGATCGCGTAGGTGATGACGAGGGTGACGAGTCCGTAGAAAATCGAGACCGGCATGCGGTCGGCCATGATGGAGGTGACCGGTTCGTTGTAGCGGAATGAGGTGCCGAGGTTGCCGCGCACGATTTTGCCAAGCCAGTTGAGGTAGGCGGGGAGCGCGGGTTTGTCGAAGCCGTAGTAGGCTTTCATTTGTTCGATCTGGGCATCGGAGAGCGCCATGCTTTGTCCGCCGAGCGCGCGTCCGCCGCTCATGCTCGCCTGTTGCATCTCGGCCATGGCGCGCTCGAAGGGGCCGCCCGGAGCGGCGCGCGTGATCATGAAGACGATGAGCGAAATCCCCAGCAGCGTGGGGGGGATGAGCAGGAATCGTCGTATAAAATAATCGCGCATCGTGGGAAACTGGGGGCTGCGGGTTGCGCCGCGTCCGGCGGGGGCGGGCGCGGCGGCGGTGTCCAAGCGGGAGGCAGTTTGCGTTTCGGGGTGGAGGGTTTTCAATCCTGAAATCGTTTCATCAGGAATCGTTTTTTTTGGGGAGGGGGCGGCTCGTTGGTGGGAGGTGATTTGTTGGTGGAGGTGATTGATGGGATGCGGAGGGACGTGGGGTGCGGCGGGACGGGCGGCCAAGTCTGTGGCGCGATTTAAATCGATTTGAAGCGATTTAAATCGACTTAAATCGACTTAAATCAGTTCAAGTCGGTTTTGCGTCGAGAACGAGAACGAGGAAGAGAACGAGAACGATTTTTTTTGGGGGGCGTCATGCGCCGGTTCATGCGCTGCGGTGTTGATGGGGAATCATGGCGCGAGCAGCGTCCACGGCCACCAAGGCAGATTGCGCGCAACGGTGAACACCACCACGACGACGAGGGTGATTTTCGCCGTGCGCGGCGGTGCGGGCGGTGGCGGGAGATTTTGCGCCAAGCCACGCCAGAGCGCCCATGCCGCCCAGCCGGCCAGCAGCGGGGCGATGGCCGTGATGAGGATGTTGTGCCCGGCGGCGGCCATCAGGTCGCCGTGCGCGAGAGCGTGCAGCGTGCGGGCCGAGCCGCAGCCAGGGCACAGCACGCCTGTCGTCGCATGGAGCGGGCAGGGCGGATACCACGCGCGCGGTTCGCGCCCCGCGTGGCGAATCCACAAAAAACCGGCGAGCAGCGCGGCCAGTGCCAGCGCGGCGGCGAGCCGCCAAGGCGGACACCCGTGCTTAGGTTTCGGTTTCAAGATCATGTTGTTAACCGATGCATTGGCAACGGCCTCGCGGGAGCCAGGCTCTCCGCAAGTTCGGCTTGCGGCTGAAATCCGCGCCTCAATAGCTGCCGCCAGCCGCACCGGTGACACCGAGCACGACGATGAAGAGAATATAAAGGACACCCAGCGCAAGCGCCGAACAGGCGGACACGATGGCGAACAGCTTGGCCTTTTTCGACGAAGCCTCCGCGCCGGCATAGTCGCCGGACGTGTATTTCGAATCCACTTGCGTGGCGAAAATGATGCTGACGATGCCGAACGGCAGGCAGCAGAGAATCGTGGTCAGAATCGCCCACACGAGATAGTTTTCCGGTTTTGCCGGGCGCGGAGTGGAGTCATACGCCGGCGGCATCGGCGTGGCCGCGCCTGTCGGAACTATCGGCGGCGGCATGCCCGCGGGCGCGCTGGTCGGGGGCGGAGGAGGCGCCGGTGGCCCGAAGACTTGCGCGGCAGGCTGCCAGTTCGCCATGCCTTCGGTCCAGACCAAGTCCGTGGGCAGGATTTCCCCGCTGGCATAGCGGGCGGCAACCTCCTCCTTGGAAAAAGTGCCGAGTTGCTGGTTGTTGCGGGCGACGTGATAAGTCATGGCGATGTGGCGTGTGATGAATGAAAGCCTTTCGGTTAGACACAACTTGTGCACTTGGCAAGAAGCGGTGACGGAAGTTTTAAGCGGAGGGGGAGGGGAGGAGAGGGGAGGAGGGCGGAGGGGAGGAGGCGCGATTCAAAATCGTGTCGCCCCAAGGCGCTCGCGCAAGGAGCGGCGGCGTCCCGCCGCCGGGGACACGAGCAACGCAACGCGAGCGGCCGTTCGCGCGCGGGCTTTGGGCTTTCGCGCAGCCTTTCACAAACGGGTTTTTGCGCGGCCCAACGCAAACTGGGCGAGGCTTCGCCTCGTCCGGCGGCGGGGACGCCGCCGCTCCTTGCGCGAGCGCCCTTTCGCATCCCTTTTTCCTCTTCCTCCCTTTTCTTTTCCTCCTGTCCATCCCGATTCTCCATCATCCTTATCGCAAGCCTACGGCTCCAAATCCTTCCTGTCCTGACAGCACTTTCTGTTACGCTCTTCCGCCCCTCCGCGTTGTCGTATTGGTTGCCAATCCCGCTGGGACGGCTCTAGGATGGCGCGATGCTGACCAGGGCCGAAATCAACCGCTTGCGCTCGTTGCGCGAAAAGAAATGCCGCGAGGAGCAGGGGGTCTTTGTGGTGGAGGGGGCGAAGGTGACGGGCGAGTTGCTCGCGGAGGGGTTTCCCTTGGCCGGGATTTTCGCGACCGGCGCTTGGGACGGGGCCGCCGCCGCCGCGCGGGCGCGGGTGCCGGTGCGCGTGATCACGTCGGAGGAAATGGCGCGCATCAGCCATTTTCCGACGCCGTCGCCGGTGTTTGCGGTCGGGCGCATCGGGCGGACGGCGCCGGCGCCGGGCGAAATGGCGCGCGGGTTCACGCTCGCGCTCGACGGCGTGCAGGACGCGGGCAACGTCGGCACGCTGTTGCGGGTGGCGGACTGGTTTGCGTTTGACCGGGTGGTTTGCTCGCCGGCGTGCGCGGATGTGTTTTCCCAAAAAGTCATCAACGCCAGCATGGGTTCGTTCAGCCGGGTGCGCATCCTCACGGCGGAACTGGCCGGGGCGCTGGCGGAGGCGGCGGGCGCGGGCGTGCCGGTGCTCGGTTGCGATCTGGAGGGCGAGAGCGTGCATGAGCTTGCCCCGCTGGCGGCGGCGGTCGTGGTGATCGGCGGCGAGGGCAGGGGGCTTTCGCCCGCGGTCAGCGCGCGGGTGACGCGGCGGGTGACGATCCCGCGCCACGGTCGGGCCGAATCGCTCAATGCCGGCGTGGCGGCGGCCATTGTGTGCGACAACCTCCGCCGCGTCCGGAAGGCGGCGGATTGAAGTGGCACGGGCGACTCGCCCGTGGACGGCGCTCCGCGCCGCAAACCTCCCGGACACATGGCGGGGAACTTATGTCACGCCGGGGCTGCGGCCTGACGCAAGGTCAGGCACTACGGTGAGGGCGGCGGTTCGTAGCGCAAGTTTCCAAACTTGCTTTGTCCGCCTGGCGGGCAGAGCAGACTTGGAAGTCTGCGCTACGGCGGCGGCAGCGGCAGCGGCACGCAGCGGCGGAACGGGGGAGGGGAGGGGACGGCAGAGGCAGGCAGGGCAGGCGCGGGAGCGCACCGGTAGGGAGGCCTCTCCGAGGCCGCCGCGACAACGCCCCGATTTCCCCATGAAATTCAAATCACCCTCGCGCCCGGCGGAGGCCTCGGAGAGGCCTCCCTACCGTCTTCTTCGATCATGGGGGTTAAGCCTCTTGATAATTTCTTCGCCTCCGTCGCCCTCTTCGTATCCTTCGCGCCCTTTGCGGTTGTTATCTTCTGATTGTTTTCGCGGTTTCAGGTTGTTTTCGCGGTTTCATCCTTCGCGTTTGAGACCCGTCCGAACAATTCGCCGAGGGTGCGCAGGTAGGCGGCGCTTTCGCGGTGAAGGCGCGCCAGATGGTCGGCGTGATGGCGCCATTGCCAGTTGCCCGCGGCGGTGCCGGGCGTGTTGAAACGCGCCTCGGCGCCCAGACTCATCAAGTCCTGCAACGGAATCACCGCGAGATTGGCGACCGAGGCGAAGGCCGACCGCACGAAATCCCAGCCGATTTCGCCGCCGTTGACGCGCAGATAGCGGCGCACATGGTCCCGCGCGCCTTCGTCCGTCGCGTGATACCAGCCGAGCGTGGTGTCGTTGTCATGGGTTCCTGGATACACGACGCAGTTGGCGCGCTGGTTGTGCGGCAGGTAGAGGTTGTCGGCCTTGCCGCCGAAGGCGAACTGGAGGATGGCCATGCCGGGCAGGCCGGTGGCCGCGAGCAATTCGTGGACCGACGGCAGGAGTTCGCCCAAGTCCTCGGCGATGATGCGCGCGGAGGGCAGGGCGGCGCGCACCGCCTCGAAGAAGGGGAGGCCGGGGCCGTTTTTCCAGACGCCGCCTTTCGCGGTTTCGGCATCGGCGGGCACGGCCCAATAGGTGTCGAAGCCGCGAAAGTGGTCGAGGCGCAGCACATCGCAAAGCTCGAAGTTCACGCCCAGGCGCCGCAACCACCACGCGTAGCCATCGGACGCATGAGCGGCCCAGTCGTAAAGCGGATTGCCCCAGAGCTGGCCGTCCGCCGAAAAATAGTCGGGCGGCACGCCGGCGACGACATGCGGACGGCCCGTGACCTGATCGAGTTGGAAAAGCTCCGGCGACGCCCAGGCATCGGCGCTGTCACGCGCGACGAAGATGGGCGCGTCGCCAATGAGCTCCACGCCGCGCGCGCGGGCCTTGACCCGCACCTCGCGCCACTGGCCGAAAAAGAGAAACTGGAAAAACGCGTGCGCCTCGGCGCGCGCCGCCACCGAGCGCGCGAGGCCGGTGTCCCTGGCGTTTTTGAAAAAACGCACCTCCGCCGGCCATTCCCACCAAGGCCGGCCTTTGAAATGGTCTTTGAGCGCGAGAAAAAGCGCGCAAGGCTCAAGCCAGTCGCGCCGGGCGGCTTTGAATTGCCCGAAGTCTCCGTAAGGCAGCGGAGACGCGTTTCGCGGGCGGGCGGTGAAGTTTTCAAACGCGCGGAAAAGCGCCGGAAACTTGGTCACATACAACCAGCCAAAATCCACGTGGTCGCGCGGAAGCCGGCGCAGCGGCTCGATGTCGGCCTCGGTCAGCAACCCGAGCCGCCGGAGGGCGTCGAGGTCGATGAGATAGGGGTTTCCGGCAAACGCGGAAAAACACTGGTAAGGCGAATCGCCGTAGCCGGTCGGGCCAAGCGGGCAAACCTGCCAGTAACGGAAGCCCGCGTCGCCAAGAAATCGCAGCCAGTCGTCGATCGGCCCCGGCTCCAGCGTGCCGACCCCTTGCTCGCCGGGCAGGCAGGTCGGATGCAGCAACACGCCGGACGCCCGCGCGCGCAGCCAGTCAAACAACGGCGCGCGGACGGGACGCGCGCCGGTTTCGGCGGAAGGTTCGGCGGAAGGCAAATCGGCATTAAAAACGGAAACAGGAAAAACAGAAACAGGAGTCGGTTCAGTGCTCATGACCGAGGACAAGCAAGGCGCGAACCAGTGTCGCGCGCAATCCGATATAAGGCAGGAAAACTATGTGGCAGGAAAAAGAAGCACCCGCCGTCCGAAAACCCAAAAGCCAGAAAACCCGAAAGCCAGAGAGCCAGAAAGCCAGAAGGCATTTCTTCCGGCAGGCGCTGCCGTGCCATACCGCGTTTCGATTAACCACAACCACGGTCGCCCAAACGTCCATATACGCCATGCTATGCGCCGCTCATGGCGCGGTCACGGCACGGCGCATAAGGGAGATAAAATACCCCATCTTTAATTAGACATAACTAACGCCGCCGACCGGCGCCGTCCGAGCCGTCCGAGTCAGAGGGGCGCAGGGGAGGCAATCGCGCTCCACGGGGTGAATTTCGCGGACGGAACAAACGATGTGGGGACGCGGGGAAAAGGCCCGGAGAGGAAAGGGCCGCGCGCCATCCGCGCCAAGCGCGCCCTTGGGCGGAGCCGTTTGCGGCGCTCCCCGTGAAGCGGAGCTTGCGGAGCCGCCCCGGCGCCGCGAACCCTTGCGGTCCATGTCTGCTCGGTTCAACCTCGGCGGGCCAGCAAGCGTCCAGCAAGCGTCCATAAACTTGCAAGGCCAATTGCTATGGCAACGCCCTCGATGGAATCGTGCTGGAGCACCTTGAAAATGAAGTTGGTCAATCGCACCCGCTTTGAAACGCACGCGCAGGCCCAACACCGAGATATTCGAATTACATCGAATGCTTCGACAACCGCACCCGCCTGCACTCGTCACTCGGCTATAAATCGCCACTCGATATCTCGACTTCACTTTTTCAGGTATAGTCCATACGTCTATAGTCCGACTTCTCACCTTCTCCTCCACTTTCTCCGAATCGGACTTATTTTTATTATACTGCATGCGCGCCTCCTCCGGTGTCATGCGTGCCTTTTCCGGTGTCGTTTGGCAGCCAGCGAAAGCAAGCAACAACAAGGCCAGCACACTTAGGACAACTATTTTCCCGCTGGCTCGGCGCATCGGTTTAAGACGATATGGGCGGAGCCTGTTTTGTGCGATTGCCTGTGGGGTTGCTTATTGTGATTCCTCATGGTTTCCAGTGCTGGTTGGACTTACTGTGATGGTGTTGCTTATATTGCCGCCTGTAAAACCCTTTCAGCCATCTGCAACCTCATTATTGCCCCTTCTTGGCGCGCGCTCCGGATGGATGCTTCATATTCATTCATGGAGCTTGCTGGAAGCCCATTTGCCTGGAAAGCGAGGAAAGGGCCAAGGACAACCGTCTACCGACGCCCCTTGGCGCGATCGGGAGGCCGATTTCAAAATTATATTAGACATAATGTTTATTGTGCGTCGTATTCATAATGACTTGCGAATCAATAAGTTATGTCCAACGCAAGGCGCGTTCCAGCTCAATTCTTGACGGGCAACGGGTTGCCTTGAGCCGGTTTTTACCGCCGCTACCCCACCACACGATTTTTCCGGGAAAAATCCACGGAACCACGCGCCCGGCACGGTTTTTGTCCGTCCGCGCCGCGCATCTCCCTTTGTCGCTCAACACACAACATGCCCGCCGTCCTTGGTTGGTTCCTCACCGCGACAGTGAGGAGAAGGCTGAGAACCTTCCGGCGGGCAAAAATCCAACCGAAAAGGAAACTCATGAAAAACACACCCGAAACAGCCACCCCCGAGGCCCTGAAACACGCGCGCGAGATCGACATCGGCGCCGGGAAATGGGACCGGGCGGCAGAGGCCCAGAAACACGCGCGCAGCGTCGTCATCGGCGACGGGCTGGCCGTAGCCGTCTCGCGCGCGATCTGCGACGTTGTCGACGAATACATCGGCAAATACGGCGCCGAGGAGATTAACGCCGGCATCGACGCCGCCATGAAGGAGACCGCCGCCAAATGCACCGCCCTAGGCGCCGCCGCGCTCGCCGCTTCGCGCGGCGCCGGCGCGCTCGCCGCCGCCATCAAGAAAGGGGGAGAGAAATGACCCCGAAAAGCCCAAAGAAACCGGCCTCCGCCGAGGCCCTGAAACACGCGCGCGAGATCGACATCGGCGACTGGAAATGGGAACGGGCGGCAGCGGCCCAGAAACACGCGCGCAGCGTCGTCATCGGCGACGGGCTGGCCGTAGCCGTCTCGCGCGCGATCTGCGACGTGGTCGACGAATACATCGGCAAATACGGCGCCGAGGAGATTAACGCCGGCATCGACGCCGCCATGAAGGAAACCGCCGCCAAATGCACCGCCCTAGGCGCCGCCGCGCTCGCCGCTTCGCGCGGCGCCGGCGCGCTCGCCGCCGCCATCAAGAAAGGGGGTTTAAAATGAACCCGAAAAGCCCAAAGAAACCGGCCTCCGCAGAGGTCTTTGAGCGCCTTGCGAAAGCGGCGCGCCGCAAGCTCGAAGCCGAGAACCCCGCGCCCGGATGTCGAGCGTATGAAGAGAAAAAGATTCGTGAGCATGCCGATAGAATCGCCTGCAATGCCGCCACGTTCGCCGCCGCTTCCTCGAGCGCAACAACCCTTGAGGGCCTTGTCAGCAAGGCCCGCGAGGACTACGTGGCCGCGTATCAAGTCATCTGTGAAGTTCACGGAGTCGCCCCCATCCCCGCCGAAAAAGGGGGTGAGTCATGAGGCCCGAATCCACGCCGGCGGGCCGCTTGGTTGGCGAGTCCGAGGTCTTTGAC
>JAIRTK010000037.1 GCA_031254955.1 Opitutaceae bacterium | reverse complement strand
CGAAAATCCACATCGACGCCGGCGGCGCCCTCGCCCTCGCCGGCATGGACGGCGACTACACCTTCGCCCAGCCGCTCACCGGCGCGGGCCGCCTCCTGCTCGCCAACACCGGCACGCTCGCCTTCGGCACCGCCGCCGCCGCCTTCACCGGCACGGTCACGCTGCAAAACAACCGCCTCGCCCTCGACACCGCCAACGCCGCGCCGCTGGCCCGCGCCACCCTCGAACTCTCCGACAACAACTTCACCGCCGTCGCCACCGGCACGCAACGAATCGGCAACCTCGCGCTCACCAGCGGCACCCTCGCCTTCACGCTCGACGCGACCGGCACCGCCGCCGCCGGCATCGTGAACACCGGCACGCTCTCCCTCGGCGCCTCGACCGTCGTGATGATCGACACCGGCAGCTTCAACCAGACACTCCCCCTCCTCCAGCAGGACGAGACCCTCGACATCCGCCTCATCGACGCCACCGCGCGCACCGGCGCTACGCAGCTCACCGGCGCCCAGCTCATCGACCAGCACGGCGGCCAGCTCACCGCCGCCGCGCGCCGCGACATCGCGCAAAACGGCGCCGCCAGCGGCACCTACAACTTCGCCGTCACCGTCAGCGACAGCGGCATGCGCCTCGGCTACGACCTCGTCGCCCTCGAACTGCTCGCCGGCCGGACGACCGTGCTCGACCACGAGACGGATTTCCTCGCCGTCGGCGGCACGGCCCACGGCGGACACGAAATGCACGCCCTCGTCAGCGGCTCCGGCCACCTGCGAATCAGCGCCACCGGCGCCATCTGGCTGAACAACGGCAACAACACCCACACCGGCGAAACCCTCGTCACCGGCGGCACCCTCATCACCGGCGACAGCGGCGCGCTGGGCGCCACCAGCCTGCTCTCAATCAACGCGACCGCCGCCGCCGACCTGCGCGCCACCGCGCAAACCGTCGGCGCGCTCGCCGCCTCCGGCGCGCTGCACTTCAACGGCGGCACCCTGGCCATCACCGGCACGGACGCCGCCGGCGCCCCCGCCGCCAGCACCAGCGCCGGCGCGCTCACCGGCGACGGCGCGCTCATCGTGCAAAACAACACCCTCACCATCGCCGGCGCGAACCCCGGCCTGCGCGCCAGCACGACCATCGCCGCCGGCGCGCTCGCCGACCTCAAGCACGCCGCCAGCCTCGGCTCCGGCACGCTCACCACCGGCGGCACCCTGCGGCTCGACATCGCCCCCGCCGGCAGCGGCACCCTCGCCAACACGCTCACCGGCACGGGCGCCCTCATCAAAACCAACGCCGGCACCGTGACCCTCGCGACGGCCAACCCCGCCTTCGCCGGCCCGGCCCACGTGGAAGGCGGCCTCCTCCGCCTCGAAAACCTCGCCGCCCTCGGCGACCCAAGCGGCACAAGCACCCCGCCCGCGCCGATCGCCGTCTCCCCCGGCGCCACCCTCGAATACGCCCGCGTAACCGGCGCGCTCGCCCGCACCGTCAACGGCACCGGCACCCTCGCCGTCACCGACAGCGCCACGCTGACCATCGCGCACGACAACCCCATCGCGCACACGCTGATTGAAAACGCCGCCGTTTACCTCGCCTCCGCGCAAGCGCTCGGCGCCGACACCGCGACCGTGCGCGCCGGCCCCCGCGCGGAAATCCACATCGCCCGCGACGGCGCGCGCCTCGGCCACGTGACGCTCGACAACGCAAAACTCGGCTTCACCCAAAGTGGAAGCGGCGTCCCGTCGCTTGCCCAGCCCCCGCCGCCCGCCTTCAAAACCGCCACCCTCGCCACCCTCGCCGGCAACAACGCCACGCTCGCCTTCAACGTGGACTTCACCGCCGCCTCCGGCACCTACGCCCCCGGCTCCGTGGCCGACCACCTGACCATCACCGACGGCAGCGCGGGCGCGTTCACCGTGAGCGTGACACCGCTGGACGGCGACCCCAGCGCCGACGAAACGGCGATCCCGCTCATCACCGACGCCGGCTCCGCCACCGCGGTTTACCAGCTCGAAGGCGAAAAAATCACCCTCGGCCTCTCGGAGTTTGAGTTCGCGAACGGCGCCGCCGCGGACAGCACGCTCCCGCTGGAACCCGGCACCTGGTATCTCTACAGCACCGGCCTCTCCCAAGCCGCCGACGCGATCATCGGCACCGTGGCGCTGCTGCCCCAAGACTGGCACACCTCGCTCGACGCGCTCCACCAGCGCATGGGCGAAATGCGCGACACCTTCACCCAGTCCCCTCCCTCCAATTCCTCCCATACCTCCCATCCCCCCGCCCCCGCCCCCGCCGCCGCCGCCGGCAACATCTGGCTGCGCGCCCGCGCCTACCGCCTAAACGCGCACAACTCCCTCACCGGCCGCGGCGTCGAACACTACGCCTACGGCGCGACCGCCGGCGGCGACAAAACCTTCGCGACGGAGACCGGCGTGAACCTGCTCGGCGCCTTCATCGACATGGGCCGCGTCACCCACGACTATGGCGGACGCGGCACCGGCGGCGGACGCGGCGGCAGCACCGGCGAAACCGGCGCCGTCTCCGCCGGCCTCTACGCGACGATGCTGCGGCACGACGGCTGGCACGCCGACCTCGTGCTCAAGGCCGACCGCTACAAGCACGACTTTGAAGTCAGCACGGTGAACGGCCGCCCGGTGCGCGGACGCTACAACAGCGGCGCCGTCGGCGCGTCGCTGGAGCTGGGCCGCCACCTTGAGCGCGCCGACGGCTGGTGGCTGGAGCCGGGCGTGCAAGCCGCGGTGGCGCGGCTGACCGGCGCGGACTACCGCACGACCCCGGCGAACGTGGCGATCAACGTAAAAGTGGACGCCGCCACCTCCGCGCAATACCGCGCCCAAGTGCGTTTTGGCCGCCGGCTCCAGGACACGCGCTGGATGCCCCACGCAAAGTTCGGGATGGTGAAAACGGACACCACCGGCGGCGCGATCCGCGCGCACGAGCGGCAGTTCGACCCCTCGGCGCTGGGCTTGGACGGCTGGCGGCTGGAGTTCGGCGCCGGCGCCGGCTACCGCATCAACAACGCCAGCCAGATGTATTTCGACTACGAATACAACAAAGCCCGCGCCTACGAACGCCCCTGGTCCCTCAACCTCGGCTACCGCCGGCTCTGGTGACCAAAGACCGTCATGAAAACCGGACGGACAGCGCAGGACGCGGGCGAGCCGATATCCTGATCGGCTCGCTGCCGATGGCGCGGTATGGCTTTGTCGTGCGCGGCATCTGGCCAGCGGCGCCGAAATCGTCATCAAGGGCGTCGTCTATGCCAGGAGGGGCCTGTATTATACCATTTCTTAATCAAAAACCTTCTTAAGAAACACTCTCCAAGCCGATCACGAATTGCGCGGATTTTAACGAATAACACAGATAACCTCTTTGTTTTTCAATGAATTAAACATCC
>JAIRTK010000034.1 GCA_031254955.1 Opitutaceae bacterium | reverse complement strand
TTGAAGTTGTCGAAGGTGATGCCCGATGCCCGGTCGATGATGACGCCCTCGCTCGCTGCAATGGTCATTTTCGAGAAGGTGATGTTTTCAATCGTCGCGCCCTCCGCGCCGGTGATGCGGATGGCGACCGGCGCGCCGTCGGCGGTCACATCGCTGACGTGTATGTTGCGGAAAACCGGAGGCGCGCGCCGGGTCACGGCGGCGGGGTCGGAGGCGTAGTCCATGTTGAGGATGACGACCTCCCGCTGCATGTCCTTCACGGTGATGTTCCGCACCCACACATTTTCCACGACGCCGCCGCGGTCGGGGCGGGACTTGATGCGGAGCGCGCGGTCGGTGCCCTCGAAGTGGCAGTCATGCATATAAACATTGCGGACATCGCCGGACATCTCGCTGCCGATCACGAGGCCGCCGTGCCCGCGCTTGCTGGAGCAATGCCGCATGACGACGTTCTCGGTGGGGCGCCCGACGCGCCAGCCGTCCTCGTTGTATCCGGATTTCAATACAAGGCAGTCGTCGCCGGTGTCGAAGACGCAGTGCTCGACCAGCAGGTTGCGGCAGGAGTCGGGGTCGATGCCGTCGTTGTTCGGCCCATCGGTGAGCACGTGGACGCGGCGGATGATGATGTTTTCGCAATAGACAGGGTGGATCGTCCAATTGGGGCCGCTGCCTATGGTGAAGCCTTCCAGCAGGATGTTTTTGCAGCCGATGAACGAGACAAAGCTCGGGCGGATGGCCGCCTCGGGGGTGCCGAAAATGCGTTTGTCCACCGGCACGCCGCGCGGGGCGAGTTGGAATGTCTCCCGTGTTTCCTTTTTCTTCCAGTCCCACCACGCGCGGGCGTTGCCATCGAGGCGACCGGGGCCGGTGATGGCGATGTTCTCGCAATCCCGCGCGTAAACGAGCGGCGAATAGTTGTGGATTTCCACTCCGCCCGAGCGCACGAACACGACCGGCAGATAGTCCTCGAAGCGGTCGCTGAAAACAATCCCGGCCCCGTCGGCCAGATGGAGGTCGATGTTGCTGCGAAGGTGAATCGGGCCGGTGTGCCATTCCCCCGGCGGCACGAGCACGCGTCCGCCGCCGGCCTCGGCGCAGGCTTTGATGGCGGCGGCAAACGCCGCGGTGTTCGCCGCGATGGCGGAGACATCCCCGGCCACCGCGCCATGCTCGCGGATGCTGATGGTGCGCGCGGGAAACTCCGGACGGACGAGCCGCGGCATCGGAAACGGCGCGTGAATGGGAGCAATAGGCTCGTGCTCCGGCATGGCGGCGGCAAGACCGGCCATGCCGCATGTGAGCGCCGTGATGAGGGCCGTGAGCGCGGCCCGGATTGGAAAGGCAAAGAAGCGCGTGACGAGGTGTTTCATAAGCAGAGCGGGCAGGGGGAGAAAAACAGGACGACCAGAAACTCGCGGCGACAAGCCGCGAACCGGGCGACTGAACCGGCGGCCCGCGCCGAAGGCAATGCCGGCCATGCGCGCATCGCTGACTCTTTTATCCGAACCGTCAGACAGACCGGCCACAAGGCGCGCCTCACTTCGCATCGCGTCCGCCTGACATCAGCGTCTCATTTCCGACTCCCGACTCCCGACTCCCGATTTCTAATTTCAGACTCCTGCCTCCCATCTACTGCCACCGCATTCCCATTTCTAACTTCTCATTTCCAACTTCCAACTTCCAACTTCCAACCTTTAACTTCCAACTCCCATCTCATCCACATGGCCCGCATCCCGCTCGAAGACAATTACGACGATGTCATCAACAAAGCCCAGCGCGGCCTCGGCATCCCCGACGAGGAACTCGCGCGCCGCGCCGAGGTTTCGGCGGAGGAGCTTGCCGCGCTGAAATCGGGCGTGTTTCACGAAAGCGTCGCGCGCCGCGTCGCCCGCCACCTCAAGCTCCACCCCGACGCGCTCGTGCGGCTCGCGAAAAAAACATGGCACCCCGCGCAACCCGTTTTCCCGACCGGTTTCGCCGCGTTCAACACCGCCTGCGAGGACATGACGGTGAACAGCTACCTCGTGTGGGACGCGCGCTCGCGCCGCGCCGCCGCGTTCGACACCGGCGCGGATTGCGGGGAGATGCTGGAATGGCTCCGCGCGGAACGCCTCGCGCTGCACTACATCTTTCTCACCCACACGCACGAGGACCACGTCGCCGGCCTGCCGCGCCTCGCCGGCGAGACCGGAGCCGGCGTGTGGGCGTCCGGGCGCGAGCCGTCCGGGTTTCCCGGCGCGCGCACTTTTGGGGAAAACACGCACTTCCACCTTGGCGCGCTCACGATCAAGACGCTCTCCACTTGGGGCCACTCGCCCGGCGGCACGAGCTACTACATCACGGGCCTGTCGCATCCGCTCGCGATCGTGGGCGACTCGCTTTTTTCGTGCTCGATGGGCGGCAGCCGCGACGACTATGCGGCGGCATTGGACAATAATTTCAAAAAAATCCTTTCGCTCCCGAACCACACGGTCCTCGCCTGCGGCCACGGCCCGATCACGACCGTCGCGCAGGAAAAGAAAAACAACCCGTTCTTCGCCCGGTGACGGCGGAGGGTGTTTCCCCTTCAACCGGCTCAATAGACTGGTTCGGAAACCCGGTTTTCGCCGTGCCGGATGGCAGGCGCAAGCACGGTCGGGAGGCCTCGCCGAGACCTACCGCAACTGGAACACAGGCAACCCGTCCGCCCATTGGCCTGCTTCGCGTAACTTCACTCACAGCGCAAACAGGCTTGGCGAACAAATCTAATAAAGAAGAATGAGAAAAGAGGGCGTGGCCTCGGTTTGGAGTGCAACCGAAACGGAGAGCACGGAGTCATGAAAAGGAATTTTATCAACTGATATTATACCCTTTCCAGATGAAAATCCCCCTAAGTAAGCCGTTAAGGGTAGGGCGAGGCGTCCTTAGTGGGATTTCATTAGGAAAGGGTGTTACATAATCGCCTCCGCAAAGCGACACGGGCAACCACCTCGTGGACGGCGCCCATGCCACCCGAACCGCGCTGCCTCGCGTTAACCTCGGTTAACAAAGGAGAACACTTCCTTCCTCTGCCTCGCTCTTCCTCTGAACTCACTCTCCTGCTGAACGCGCTCTCCCTCTGAGCTTTCCCCCTGAACACGTTCTCCCTCTAAACGCCCCTTCCCTCCGAACTCCGTGCCCTCCGTGCTTCCGTGGTTAAATTTTTGGGATTCGGCCTCGAAGTGTCCCAAGGACTAAGGACTCACGGGCCCCATACGCTGCCTTTTTCGGAATAGATCGAGCTGATGATGGTGTGCTTGCCCGTCTCGGTGTCGAGGATGCCGAGCTTGCGGTTGCCCGCCGTGCGGAACGTGAACACCACGTGGCGTCCGTCCGCCAGCCAGCAGGGTTCGATCGCGTCGCCGTTCACCTTTGAGACGATTCTGCCCTGTCCGCCCGCCATGTCCCACACGCCGATCTGGAAGCTGCGCCCCTGGCGCACCGTCAGCGCGATTTTGTCGGGCGCGGCGCGGCTCCAGTCCGGCTCCGCGCAATAGCTGCTGAACCCGCCCGCGATGCGCGTCGGCGCGCCGCCGGACGCGGGCATGATGTAAAGTTGCGGCCCCGGCTTCATCGCAAACACGATGCGCGCGCCGTCGGGCGAGAAGCAGGGCGAGGATTTCGCCGCGTCCAGCGGCGTGCGGGTGAGCCGCGCGGGCTGGCGGCCTTGCGCGGTGCTCACGAAAACCTCGGAGTGCGGGCCGTCGCGGTCGTTGGCGGTGAGCACCATCACGACCCGCGAGCCGTCGGGGCTGAAACGCGCGCCCATGTTGGTGCCGTTGAAGCTGACGAACGACTGCCAGCGGCGTTGCACGAGGTCGATTTGGTAGATGTCGGGAACCTTGTTGGTGAAGCTGGTGTAGAGCAGCCGCGAGCCGTCGGGCGACCAGCGCGGCGTGAGCACGCGGGCGCGTTGCGAGGTGAGTTGCTCGACGTTTTGCAGGAAAAGGTCGCCCACGTAAATCTCGTCGGCGCCGGTGCGGTTGCTGATGAAGGCGAGCCGCGACGCGAAAAACCCGTTCAGGCCGCTCGTCGCCCGCACCGCCGCGTCGGCCGCGCGATAGAGCGCGTTGGCCTGGCTCGTGCCGCCGAGCGTCTGGCTCATCACGGCGGCGGCGCCCTTGTTCACATCGACGCGGACTTGCGTGCCGGAGACCCCGGTGAAGGTCAGGTCGAAGTTCGCGCCCGAAGCGCTCGGCGCGTAAACCACGTAGCGGCCGTGCGTGGAAAACGCCTTTTGCGCCAGAGCCACGAGCGCCGCGTCGCCGCGGATGCGCACGGAAAGCGCGTCGCCGGGGCCGACGTTGACCGTGATGTCGCCGGGCGCGCCGGCGGTCTGCGCGTTTGCAGGCACGAACAACGCGCACAAACAAGTCGCCACCGTGTGGAAAACAAAGAGCGAAAACAGTTTTTTCATGGATGATGTCGGATTCGGGACGGATGCCGCCGCGGGCGGCTTGTTGGAAAGAAAAAGTTCGCCATTTCTATTTACAGCGAAGCGCGCCATAACAACGTCAAAAGCGCATTTTTCCCGAAAACCTGAAAACCCATCCCTCACACCGTGACCTCCGACGCAATCAAAGAAGCCCTCAAGCAAGTCAAATATCCCGGCTTCAGCCGTGACATCGTCTCCTTCGGACTCGTGCGCGCCGCCGGCTTCGCGGACGGCACGGTGACAGTCTCGCTCGCGCTCACCACGTCCGACCCGAAAGTGCCGCAGCACATCAAGACCGAGGTGGACAAATGCCTGCGCGCCCTGCCCGGCGTGCGCGACACCATCATCGAACTCGCCGTCACCCCCTCGCCCAACGCCGCGCAATCCGGCGCGGGCGGCACGGGCAGGGCGGGAGGGGCGGGCAATCTCGCCGGCGCCCGCCCGCCCCCCGGCATCCGCCACTCCGTCGCCGTCGCATCCGGCAAAGGCGGCGTGGGCAAATCCACCTTCTCCGTCAACCTCGCCTGCGCGCTCGCCCGCCTGCTCGCCGCGCGCGGGCGCCCCGGACGCGTGGGCCTGATGGACTGCGACATCTACGGCCCGTCCGTGCCGCTCATGATGGGCATCAACGACCGCCCCTGCATCGAGGACGAGTTTCTCATGCCGCTCGAAAACCACGGCGTGAAAGTGATGAGCATGGGCCTCCTCATCGACGACCACACCCCCGTCGTCTGGCGCGGCCCGATGATCATGAAAACCGTGCAGCAGTTCGTGCACAACGTCCGCTGGGGCGAGCTTGACGTGCTCCTCGTCGATCTGCCGCCCGGTACCGGCGACGCGCAACTTTCCCTCGCGCAAACGCTCCCGCTCGATGGC
Organism: Opitutaceae bacterium; assembly: GCA_031254955.1. GTDB lineage: Bacteria > Verrucomicrobiota > Verrucomicrobiia > Opitutales > Opitutaceae > Termitidicoccus. Next base: position 1,341 of record JAIRTK010000034.1, on the reverse strand, counting down.
GCCGTGCTCGTCACCACGCCGCAACGCGCGTCCACGCAAATCGCCCGCAAAGGCGGCCTGATGTTCCAGAAAGTGAACGTCCCGCTGCTCGGCGTGGCGGAAAACATGAGCTGGTTCACCGACCCCGCCGGCATCCGCCACGCGCTCTTCGGCGAAGGCGGCGGCGCGCAAACCGCCGAGGCGCTCGGCGCCCCGCTGCTCGGCCAGGTGCCCCTCCAGCCCGCCATCCGCAAAAGCGGCGACAACGGCGTGCCCATCGTCGTGGCCGAGCCGGATGGCGAGGCCGCCCAAGTCTTCCAGACGATCGCCGCCGCGCTGCTCGCCCGTCTCGAAAAAACGCCGCCGCGCACGTGAGTCGCGAGCGCGACCAAAACCGCGCAAAGGCCATCCGTCGCCCAATCTGCGCAAGGCAGGACAGTCCGGGTGGCCCGGGTGGCCCCGCCCGCAGGATTACGTGGCACGGACGACTCGCCCTTGGACGGCGCTCCGCGCCGCAAACCTCCGCCACGCCCTCCCGCCGGACACATGGGCGAGGTCGCCCATACCGCGCAATCCCGCCAGCCATCCGCTTAATCTCTGTTAACAAACCTCCGTTAACAAAGTAGAGTTAATCCACCTTTCCAGATTCGCGTCCATTCGCGGCTAATACCCTTTCCCAGTGAACAGGACCCTATAGAAGCAGAGCCATGTAGGGGCTTCGCTTGCGAAGCCCGTTGCTGGAGCACGGCCTTTGCTGGCGCACGGTTATCAAACCGGGCGTCGCAAGCGAAAAGAGTGATTTTCATTGGGAATGGGTATAAAGCGATTTTTCCAAACTGCCTTGGGACTTATTCCTTATTTTAAAATTTTTCTCTTTTTAACCACGGCGACACGGAAAACACGGAGCGCGGAAAGAGTTTTCCCAAGGCGAACTTTTCTTTCATAGTTCCGGGGCCTCCGTGTCTCCGTGGTTAAATCTCTCTTCCCGGCCATGCAAAATAGCCAGATTCTAATCCGGGATAGTTCCTTAAACAAGGCCTGGCCTTTTCAGGATGGCAAAATGTCATCGGGAAGCCGCCATAGTTCCCCATTGGGTCCAAGCATGAGAACACTTAATTTCCGAATGCCCAGTTCCCAGTATCGCTGGTGTCCGATTTCCGCCAATTTCCAATCCCGGTCATTTTTCTTTTCGAGCACGCTTGCATAAACGCAGCGACCCTTGTCGTCATATCCCCGTATCAATGCCGCTTCGGCCAGCTTCTTTATGATGCGCGTCCTTGACGCGGCCCTCCCGTCATCCGCTTTCTGGCCGTTTTTTTGAAGCGGCCAGGCCGCGCTGCTTGGCGACGGGAAAGCTCCATG
>JAIRTK010000309.1 GCA_031254955.1 Opitutaceae bacterium | reverse complement strand
TCGCCCCGGAACGCTCGCGCAAGGAGCGGCGGCGTCCCGCCTCCGGACGCGAGCAGCGCGAGCGCACGAGAGAGAGGCGCACGCGGGCGGGCGGGGGCGAGGCAAAGGGGCTGGCTGGGGAAGGGGGCGAGGCTTCGCCTCGTCCGGCGGCGGGACGCCGCCGCTCCTTGCGCGAGCGTTCCGGGGCGACTCGACTTCGCATCGCCATCCAAAAAATCCGAAATCGAAACATTGCGCTTGATTTTCGTAAACGTTTACGAAACCTGTCCTCCACCGTTTCCAATACGTTTCCCCCGCCGCCATCGCACCACCGGAATCTCTCCATCCCATGAAAAAAACCGTCTCCTTCGATCCTCGCGCGCTGCTCATCGACGGCCGCCGCGCGCTCATTCTCAGCGGCGCCATGCACTACCCGCGAAGCACGCCCGCCATGTGGCCGGCGCTCATGCGGCAGGCCCGCCGCGCCGGCCTCAACACCATCGAGACCTATGTGTTCTGGAACCACCACGAACGCCGGCGCGGAGTCCTCGATTTTTCCGACCGCCTCGACCTCCCGCGTTTCTGCCGCCTCGCGCAGGAGCACGGCCTGCACGTGATCCTCCGCATCGGTCCCTATGTCTGCGCCGAGACCAACTACGGCGGCCTGCCCGCGTGGCTGCGCGAGCTTCCCGGCATGCGGATGCGCACCGACAACGAGCCGTTCAAGCGCGAGATGGAGCGCTGGGTCCGGCTCGTCGCGGAAATCATCCGCCCGCTCTGCGCGCCCAACGGCGGCCCCGTCATCCTCGCCCAGATTGAAAACGAATACGACAACATCGCCGCCACCTACGGCGACGAAGGCCGCGCCTACCTGCAATGGGCGGTTGACCTCGCCCGCTCGCTCAACCTCGGCATCCCGTGGATCACCTGCGCGGCGGGCCGCGCCGCCGAGGCCGGGCCGAGCGACGTTGCCAGCGCCGACGGCTCGCTCGAAACCATCAACACCTTTCGCGCCCACGAGGCGCTCGACGCGTTTTCCCAAAAACACCCCGGACTGCCCGCCCTCTGGACGGAAAACTGGGTCGGCTGGTATCAGACCTGGGGCGGACTGCTGCCCAAGCGCCCGGTGGAAGAACTCGCCTACGCCACCGCCCGCTTTTTCGCCGCGGGCGGCGCGGGCGTGAACTACTATCTCTGGCACGGCGGCACCAACTTCGGACGCGAAGGCATGTATCTTAACACAACCAGCTTCGAGTTCGGCGGCCCGCTTGACGAATACGGCCTGCCCACGACGAAAGCCGCGCACCTCGCGAAACTCAATCACGCGCTGCTCGCCTGCGCCGACCGGCTGCTCGCCTCCGAACGCCCGCGCATCGCGTCCGCCGGCCCCGCCCAAGTGGTCTGCGCCTACGAAGGCGGCGTCACGTTTCTTTGCAACGACGACGAGCGCGCCCCCGCGACGCTCCGCCATGACGGACGCAACCACGCGCTCGCGCCGCGCTCCGTGAAAATCCTCGCGGAAAACGACCGCGTGCTCTTCGACTCCGCCGCGCTCCCCCGCCCGGTGACGCGCACATTCCGCACCACGGCCCGCCTCGCGCCGTTCCGCGTCTGGAAAGAGCCGCTCCCGGAGGAATGGCCCGCCTCGTTGCAGACCCCCCGTGTCTCGGCCAGACCCGTCGAACAACTCACGCTCACCCGCGACGAGACCGATTACTGCTGGTATGAAACCACGCTCGCCGTCGCGAAAGCCGAGGCCGGGACGCCGCGCCGCCTCCAACTCGACGGCACCGCCGACATCGTGCACGTGTTCGTGGACGGAAAACTCGCCGCGAGCACGCCGGGACCGCTGCGCGAACGCCGCGGCCTGCCGGACGGACCGGCCTTCAGGCAAAACTTCGAACTCACGCTGCCCGCCGGCACTCACCGGCTGTCGCTGCTTTGTTGCGCGCTCGGCCTCATCAAAGGCGACTGGATGCTCGGCTACGCCAACATGGCGAAAGAGCGCAAGGGCTTGTGGGGCGCGGCCCGCTGGCAAGGCCGCCCCCTGCGCGGCGCCTGGCGCATGCAGCCCGGACTGGCGGGCGAACACGCCCGGGTGTTTGACGCCCCCGGCTGCTTCGCGCCGTGGAAACCGTTGAAAAAAACAGCCGCGCGCGTCGCGCCGCTGGCATGGCTTGAGACGACTTTCCCGCGCCCCTCGGCGCGCGGCCCCTTCGCGCTCGATCTGGGCGCGATGGGCAAAGGCATGCTCTGGCTCAACGGCCGCTGCCTTGGCCGCCACTGGCTCATCCCGGAAAGCGACCCTATGGGACCGTGGATGGACTGGATGAAACGCAGCCTCGTCGGCGCGCCCAGCGGCGTGGCGACCCAGCGTTATTATCATATCCCGTCCGAATGGCTGCGCGACCAGAACCGCCTCGTACTCTTCGAAGAACTCGGCGGCGAGCCGGCAAAAATCCGCCTTGTCCGCCGAATGTAGCCATCCCGGATGAATGCGGCTTAGAGGAATGCAGCCCGGAGAGTGTCGTCATAAGATTAGCTTGACGAAGCAAACCAAGCGGAGTGAGAAGGGAAAACCTAGGGAAGCAGACTATCACTGACACGACCTGGACGATCATTCATGGAGCTTGCTGGAAGCCCATTTGTCCGGAAGGCGAGGAAAGTGGGGCGGGGTGGCCAAGGACAACCACAAGTTCATCAATGGGGTGTTCTGGTATTTGCGCACCGGCGCCCCGTGGCGCGACCTGCCCCCCGATTACGGCGGCTGGAAAAACACCCGGCGACGCTTCAGTCGCTGGCGGGACAAGGGCCTGTGGGAGCGCCTGCTGGAAACTTTCATAACCGACCCCGACTTCGAGTGGCTGTTTATTGATGCGACCCACGTCAAAACCCATGCGCACGGCACCGGGGCCAATGGCGGCACGCAGGAGGTCGGACGCACAAAAGGGGGCTTAACACGAAAGTACACGTGGCCGTGGATGCTCATGGTATGCCGCTCCGAGTTCTTGTTACGGCGGATTCCGTCGCTGATTGCACACAAGCTGGTGATCCGGCTCAAGATATTGCCACAGAGCATCTTATTGCTGACAAAGGCTACGATACTAACGAGATTGTAGAGGACGCCCGTCGCCGTGGCATGACAGTAGTCATCCCGCCGCGCAAGCATCGGGTGGCACCAAGAAACTATGACCGTTATTTGTATCGGCTGCGGTATCTGGTGGAGAACGCCATCCTGAAACTGAAAGGCTGGCGAGGAATCGCCACACGCTATGTGAAAAACGCCTCCAGTTTCCTTGCCGCCGTCCAAATCCGATGTCTTTATCTCTGACTCAAAATCTCATGACGACACGATCTAGCCCTACTCTGTTGATTCCTCGCTATTTTGAATGGATTTTACAACACGCGTCCGTGGAGCGGAGGCAACGGTTGGCGTTTCAGCCCTGAAGGGGCGGCAGCGTGGGATGCGGCGAGAAGCAAACAAGCAGGCGGACGCCGCTGCCGCCCCTCCGGGGCTGAAATCCCCGGCACCGCGCCGCGCGCCGCGCCCGTAGTGCCTGACCTTGCGTCAGGCCGCACCGCCAACCCCGGCGCGACACAAGGTCGCGCCCTACGAAACCCAGCGAGACCCGCCGCCGCCGTAGCAACTATCTTTGAAGAGAAGAAAGTCATGGAGGGAAAGGAAGGGAAAGCAGAGGCTAAGGCGAAGCCAGAGGTTTCGCCGGGAGAGGGGACAAGCCGCGAGTGT
>JAIRTK010000283.1 GCA_031254955.1 Opitutaceae bacterium | reverse complement strand
TGTGCCCAAACCGCGTTCCCGCCGCAGGCGGCCTCCTCCGACGAGCTTTTCGGCCCATTCTCGGAGGCCGCCTGCGGCTTCTTTTCCCTTATTCGTTTTCACGGCATTTAACATACAAGACACGGAGGTCGGAGGGAGGAGGGTGGAGGGTGGAGTTTAATGAAAAGACTCCCTCCGGTCTCCGTGTCCTCCGCGCCTCCGTGATTAAAAAATTTTCGCAACAGTCATCGAGAATAGCGGGGAACCCTTTTTCCCCTTCATCTTTCTTCTTTCCTCTTTCTCTTTTCCCTCTCAGCGGCACCGCCCGGAGGAGACAGAGAAGGAAAGATAAAGAGGGAAGAAGAACGAGAAGGAGAAGGAGGAAAGATAAGGAGGAAGGTGGGAAGAGGGAAGCGGGCGTGTCCTCGGTTTGAATTGCCGCCTCCCGCCGGCTCCCACCGCCCCCTCCCGCCGCTCCCCTGCGCATTCCCCGCTTGACTCGGCGCCGGCGCGGGCGCTACGTGTCGCCTCCATTCTTCAAATGCGACACTTCGCACAGGCATTGCTTCGACTTATCCAGACGCACGATCCGTGAGGGTCGCGTGAGCGACTGATCGTGCGTCCTTGTTCCCCGCCTGTTGTCCGTCCGCCGCGTGATCGCGGCCTTGCGGCGTTTGCCCGCCTCCGGCTGTTTCACTCGTTTTCAACCTTCCGCATTTAGTTCAACCCTCCGCATTTTCAACCCTCCGCATCCTAGAAAGTCGCCTTCATGCAATCCGCACCCATCACCAAATACCAACCGTTTCCCCCGGTCGATCTGCCCGACCGGCAATGGCCCGCTCGCACCCTCACCCGCGCGCCCGCGTGGTGCAGCGTTGACCTGCGCGACGGCAACCAAGCCCTCGCCCAACCCATGAGCGTCGAGGAAAAACTGGAGTTTTTCGACCTGCTCGTGCGCATCGGCTTCAAGGAAATCGAAGTCGGCTTCCCGTCCGCCTCGCACATCGAGTTCGATTTCTGCCGCCGCCTCATCGACGAACAACGCATCCCCGACGACGTGGCCATCCAAGTGCTCGTGCAATGCCGCGAAGAACTCATCCACCGCACCTGCGAAGCGGTGCGCGGCGCGAACAACGTCATCCTCCACTTCTACAACTCCACCTCGCCCAAGCAGCGCAAATACGTGTTTGGCGACGCCACCCGCGACACCATCCGCGACATCGCCGTGCACGGCGCGACCTGGGCCTGGCTGTACTCGCGCCCGCTCGTCGCCGCCGGCGCCCGCGTGCGCGCCGAGTATTCGCCGGAAAGCTTCACCAGCACCGAACTCGACTTCGCGCTCGAAGTCTGCGAAGCGGTCACCGACGTCTGGCAACCGGCCCTCGACGCCAACCCCGGCGAAAAAATCATCCTCAACCTCCCCGCCACCGTCGAATACGCCACGCCCAACATCCACGCCGACCAGATCGAATGGATGTGCCGCCACCTCACACGCCGCGCCACGACCCTCGTCTCGCTGCACACGCACAACGACCGCGGCACCGGCGTGGCCGCCACCGAACTGGCCCTGCTCGCCGGCGCCGACCGCGTCGAAGGCACCCTCTTCGGCAACGGCGAACGCACCGGCAACCTCGACCTCGTCACCGTCGCGCTGAACCTCTACACCCACGGCATCGACCCGCGCCTGGACTTTGGCAACATCAACGCCATCCGCGACCTCTACGAACGCGTCACCAAACTCGAAGTCCACCCCCGCCACCCCTACGCCGGCGAACTGGTCTTCACCGCCTTTTCCGGCTCGCACCAAGACGCGATCAAAAAATCCTGGCCCCGCCAACGCCCCGGACGCCCCTGGGACACGCTCTACATCCCGATCGACCCCGCCGACCTCGGACGCAGCTACCGCGCCATCATCCGCATCAACTCCCAATCCGGCAAAGGCGGCGTCGCCTACGTGCTCGAACACGAATTTGGCTACCAACTGCCGAAACCCATGCACAAAGAACTCGGCAAAATCGTCAACGACATCGCCGACGCGCGCGGCACCGAACTCTCCTCGGCGGACCTGCTGGAAATCTTCAAAACCGAATACATCGACCGCGCCGCGCCCCTGGCCATCGACAGCTTCAAGACCAAGGAAAAAGACGGCGCGGTGAGATGCGACGCGAACGTGCGCATCGACGGCGCGCCGCGCAAACTCGCCGCCGCCGGCAACGGCCCCATCGACGCCTTCGTGCGCGCGCTGGGCGCGACCGGCCTGCCCAAGTTTGAAGTGCTCAGCTACTCCGAGCACTCGCTCGGCAAAGGCGCCGGAGCCGGCGCCGCGTCCTACATCCAAATCAAGACCGAACGCGGCAACCACTACTACGGCGTCGGCATCGACACGAACATCGAGTTCGCCTCGATCAAAGCCGTCGTGAGCGCGCTCAACCGCGCGCTGGACAAAAAGTAGCAAAGCCTTCCAAACAAAACCGCAGCCACCAATTCGCGCGGCACGGACGCCCGCCGCCCTCGCATGAAACCGGGGGCGATCCCCTTTCCGAACCCGTTTGAAACAATAGAGCGAAAGGGGGCTATTCCCGCCTCGGCGCTCCCGGTTGCGCGGCGACGGGGTTGCCCGGCGTGGGGGGACTCATCCGTCCTTTGGCGGACGGCGTTTCCGCTTGCGCGGTATGTGGCGGCGTGAGCAGCAGTTGCGCACTCAGGCCGGGCAGGCGTTCGGAAAATTCCTCGCCGGCGGCGGCTTGCCGGAGGGCGCGTTGCACCATGCCCATTTTGGCGTCGAGGTTGTCCACCATCGAGACAAAGATCGCTTCGGGCGTGGCTGCGTAGATGGCCGCGCCCCATGCAGGTTCGCCTTGGTGGCTGAGCACGATGTGTTCCAGGCGTTCCAGCAAATCCGCGTCGAGTCGCGCTTT
>JAIRTK010000018.1 GCA_031254955.1 Opitutaceae bacterium | reverse complement strand
AGACGGTTGTCCAGTCCTCGGCGAAGGCGGGGTGGATTTTCCGCGTCTCGGCGAAGGGGACTTCGTGCAGCGGCACGCCCAGCGTTTCCGCCGCGCGCACGACGGCGCCGACGGCGTGGTGCGCCTCGCGGAAGGGAACGCCGCGCCCGACCAGGTAGTCGGCGAGGTCGGTCGCGAGCAGGGCCGGGTCGGCCACGGCGGCGGCGCAGTGGTCGCGGTTCATCTTGAGGCCGGCGAGGGTGCCGGCGAGCACGTCGGCGCAGAGCGAGGCCTGGTCGAAGCTGTCGAAGAGCGGCGGTTTGTCCTCCTGGAGGTCGCGGTTGTAGGTGAGCGGGAGGCCTTTCGCGAGCGTGAGGAGGGTGTGGAGGTTGCCTTGCAGGCGGGCGGACTTGCCACGGAGGAGTTCGCACGAGTCGGGGTTTTTTTTCTGCGGCATGAGCGAGGAGCCGGTGCAGAAGGCGTCGGGCAGGTCGGCGAACTTGAACTCGGCGCTCGACCAGAGAATCAGGTCCTCGGCGATGCGCGAGAGGTGCACGCCGAAGAGCGCGCAGGCGTGCGCGAACTCGATGAAGAGGTCGCGGTCGGCGACGGTGTCCATGCTGTTTTGCGTGACTTGCGGGCGACCGCGCGCATCGACGAAGCCGAGGGCGCGCGCGGTGAATTCGCGGTCGATGGAGAGCGTGGTGCCGGCGAGGGCGCCGGAGCCGAGCGGGCACCAGTTGGCGCGCGCGGCGGTGTCGGCGAGGCGCGCGCGGTCGCGCTGGAGCATTTCGAGCCAGGCGAAGAGGTGGTGCGCGAGGAACACGGGCTGGGCGCGCTGGAGGTGCGTGTATCCGGGAATCAATACATCGGCGTGCGCGCGCGCGGCGGCGAGGATGGCGCGCTGGGCGGCGGCGATTTTCGCGGAGAGCGCGGCGCAGGCGTGCCGGAGGAAGAGGCGCATGTCGGTGGCGACCTGGTCGTTGCGGCTGCGGGCGGTGTGGAGTCTGGCGGCGGCGGGGACGCGCGCGGTGAGCGCCTGCTCGATGTTCATGTGCACGTCCTCTAATTTCACGTCCCACGCGAACGTGCCCGCGTCGATTTCGGCGAGGATGGCGTCGAGGCCGGCGTGGATGGCGTCGCGTTCGGCGGCGGTGAGGAGGCGGGCGCGCGCGAGCATGGCGGCGTGGGCCTTGCTGCCGGCGATGTCGAAGGGCGCGAGGCGGCGGTCAAACGAAACCGATTCGCTGAACGCGAGCATGAGCGCGGCGGGGCCGGCGGAGAAGCGTCCGCCCCAGGTGGCTTGGGCGGGCGGTTGCGCGGCGGTTTTGGTTTTGGCGGATTTGGCCATGATATATATAATGAAAGGCTTTATAAAAGTGACCCCTGAAAATGAAAATCCTTACCGGGCGCCGCCGCGGGCCGCCAATCTTAAATTGCCCGCGCCCCCGGTATTTTATCCATGCCGGAACCACATGGGGAACGAAAAGGCGCCCTCTCTTACTCACCGATGGGACGCGGCCCCCGTCCGGCGGCCCGGCGAGGCATGTTTTGGGAGTGCGGCGAGATCTCGCCGCTTTTGACGGCGCGGTCTGTCGCGCCGCCCCGCCGCCCGAGGCAAGCCCAGGGGAAAACGCGGCGGGCCGACAGGTCGGCCCGTTCAAAGCGGCGACAGGTCGCCGCACTCCATAAAAGACCCGCCGCGTAACATCAGTTACTCGATGTCCTCCGCGTCATCCAGCATGGCCGGGGTCTTCAGACCGGGGGCGCCGCGCAATTTTTCGAGCGCGACGGCCTCTTGCTCGGAAAGCACGCATTGGGCCGTCGCTTCCAGCACTTCGTCGGCAAGGGCCTGCAAGCCGTTTTTCCTGAGCAACGGAATGGCCGCCGAAAGAAGCGGGAGATTATCAGGATTCGTCGAACAGACATCCGCCAGCGCACGGAGGGTCGCCTCCGGGGGCTTCACGGCTGTCAGACGCCATGCGCGGGCGAGCATGACATGGGTTTTTATATGATGCCTCGGGTGCCCCAACGCGACCTCAAGCGGCTCGACAACACGGCTGACCTCCGCCTCGGACAGCGGACGCCCCCTGCCTCCCTTCGCCTTGATATCCGCGACGCGCAGACCGGCCAAGACCCGGTAGGCGCCCGGGCGCGTTGTTTTGAGGCCGGAGGCTTTTTCAAGCAAGGCCAGCGCCTTGGCTTTGTCGCCATGCCTCGCCTCATGCAAACCATACGAGGCGGCAAATTCGGGGTCGGCGAGCGCCGGCGGATGCTGCTCCTCCGCCTTGGCGAGCATCTCCCGGGCAAGATGCGGCGCCTTGCAGGCCTGGAACCATTCGCTAAACATGCGCGCCCGCTCGCCGCGCCCGGCGGCGCGAAATTCCGGGCGGGGCGGCGGCTTGTCCTTGGGCATCGGCACTGTAAACCTCGGGGCGCCCCAATGGTTCTCCTCGCCCGTGTGGTTATCCTTTCCGAGATTGCGATAAAAGGCATACATCCCGCTGTGAAACTCCGCGTAATTCACGCCGAAACATTCCTTGAACAGCGATTCGTTCAGGGATTGTTTTCTTAGCGCGTTTAATAATTTAACATAGCCCTCGCGCACCCGCCCGTCGGGACTGAAAACACAATAAATCGAGAAGTCGGAAATCTGGCGTTTGTAGGTTATATAATTTTCGACCGTCCGCATGGTGTCGGTCGCGTCATAAGCAGTCCTGAACATTTCCGGGTATTCGAGCACGTCGCGCAGGATGAATTTGGGCGCGGCCATGAATTTTGAGAGCGCCTCGATTTGCGATTTGTCGAAATCGGAGGCGGCGTGCTGGAATATGATCCGCTCGCGCTTGTAATCAAACCGGCGGATCGACACGCCGGCGCGATCGGCCGCATACCAGACCGTATCGGGAAAGAGCACGTCGCCGTCGTCGCGCCGCACCATGCCGCGCTCGGTCGAATCAAGCGACAGTATTTTGGCTCCGGTGAACGTGTAGGTCAAATTGCTGTTTTTTATATGCCGGCTTTTCAGGCACAACTGGAGACAGGCCGTCGCGAGTTTGCTTGCCGCATAGTAATAATTCTCGCGTCCCCTGTAGGCCTCGGGGATATACATGACTATTTGCGCCTGCTCGTCATTTGCTCTTGTTAAATACGTGATGCTTGTCTTTGGAGAATACGCGCGCGATTTCGTCCCCTGAATTTCCGGCCGTTTGATCGGGCGGCTTTGCATGCGGGAGTCCTGCTCGATCCTGGCGCCCGTTTTCTCATCAATCGCCGCGATGAATCTCTGCATGCTTTGGTTTTTTATCAATATTATCCGGGTCGGAAGCTCGCATTGGATTTGAAAGAGCGGGCTGTTTGCCTTGAACACGCCGATTATCTGCAATGCGCGCTGGATGATTTCAGACGCCCGCTTGTCATTATCCAGCGCGCTCAATATCTCAAAATCTTCGATCTGCGCGTAACGCCACTCGTATCTTTTGGCGATCACCTCCAGCTTTTCCATCTCCACAATATCCTCCCTGTCCGTGGACGCCCGGGCGGATGCGGGAGCAAGCGGGACTGCGGCCAGGCTGGACAAAAAAAGCGCGGTCCATGCTCCGGATAATGAGATTTTTTGAAAAAGGATCATTGTTGCGCGAAATCCAACAAAACCGAGTCGCTGAACGCGAGCACAAGCGCGGCGAGGCCGGCGGAAAAGCGTCCGCCCCAAGTGGCCCGGGCGAGTTTGGTTTGGGCGGGTTTGTTTTGGACGGGTTTGGCCTTGGTCAATGAGCGGGAGACGGGGAGCGGATGGCGGGTGGCGGCGAAGAGTGTAATACCATTTCCCAGTGAAAATTACACTTTAGAAGCAGAGCCATGTAGGAGCTTCGCTTGCGAAGCCCGTTGCTGGTGCACGGTTATCAAACTGAGCGTCCCAAGCGACGCCCCTACAAAAGAGTGATTTTCATTGGGAATTGGTATAAGTCAGAGGCAGGCGCCCCCGGATGCACTTCAAACCGAAGCCAAGCCCGCTGTCCGCTTCCCTCGTTATCGTTATCGTTTTCGTCCCCGTTTTCGTTCTTCTTTCTCTTTCCTCTTTCTCCTCCAAGCGGCGGGCGGCATCGCTGCGGGAGCGGGGAAGATAAAGATAAAGAGGAAAGAGAAAGAGAAAGGGGGGGCTGGGGTTGGTTGGAGGCAGTTGGAGGCAAGAGCAGGCGCATGTTTTTGCGATTCGCCGCGTTTGCCGCCGCGTTGTGCACTGGGGACGCGCGCCGGAAAGACCGCTGGGCGCGTGTTCGTCGCGCGCCGGTACCAGCTTGCCTGAAGCTACACGGAGGATGTTTTGAACCATCAAACGCCACGCGCCAGTGGCACAGCGGCCTCTCCGAGGCCTCCGCGACCACGTCCCGATTCACTTGTGGGCACTTTGAAAAATTCAGATTTTACCGACGCAAGGTAGGGAGGTCTCTCCGAGACCTCCGCCGGGCGGGATGGACGGTTTGAAATTTCATAGGTAAATCGAAGCGTGGTGACGGAGGCCTCGGAGAGGCCTCCCTACCGGGGATTGGTTTCATTTGGTGGTTCAAGTGGCCGCATTCGCGTAATATCAGTTAATGAGACGATACAAGTCTCCGCGGCTTGCCGTAGGAATGGGTGCCCCGTCCGCCAGCCGACATTGGGGCTGGTGCTGGCGTTGGGGGTGGGGAGGGGGCGGCGTGTGCAGGGTGAACCCCCATTCCGCGTTCTCCGCCTCTTGAGGCGGGGGAACTTTATTTCACGAGCGGGCGCAGAAGCTCCGCCCAGACGGCGTAGCCGGCGGGCGACATGTGCAGGCGGTCTTCCACGTAGTATTCCGGGCGCGCCGTGCCGTCGGGGGCGAGCATGACGGCGTTGGTGTCAACAAACCGCAGCCGCGCGTCCGACGCGCAAAACGCGGCGATGTAGGTGTTCGCGAGCGCCATCGCGGCGCGTTTTTCCCAGCGGCGCGGCGCGATGGCGAGCGAGATGAAAATCACGCGCGTCTCGGGCTGCGCGGCGTGGATTTTCCCGACGAGCGCGCGGAAGTCGGCGGCGACTTCCTCGGGGGGCTTGCCGCTGTTGATGTCGTTGGTGCCGGCGAAAAACACGATGAGGCGCGGTTTCGACGGAGTGACAAGCGTGTCGAAATGCCGCACGCTGTCGGCGATGTGCGAGCCGCCGAAACCGCGGTTGAGCAGGGGCACGCCGGGGAAATCCTCCGCGAGCGTTTTCCAGAGGCGGATGCTGGAGCTGCCGAGGAAGAGCACGCCGCCGGGCGCGGGCGGCTTGTCCCTGTCCTGCGCGGCAAACACGGCCATCGCTTTCGCCCAGCGGTCGGGTTTCGGCGCGGCGGCCTGCGCGGCGCCGGGGGCGGGCTGCGCCGGGGTTTGCGCCGGGCAGACGGGCGCGCAGATGGCGAGCAGCGCGAGCAGCAGGGCGGATTTTTTCAGCATGGAGGCAAGGGCGGTTGGTTTTTTCATGGGAAACACGGGTTGGTTTTGCGCCCTCAAACCATGCCTCGCGCGCGCCATTGGCGAGGTCAAAATAAACCGGCGGCGGTGTCGATAAAATCGCGTCCGGTGCCGGGCGCGCGCCGGATCGCGGCCAGCGAGGCGCCGTCCCGCCGCGCGCCCCTCGAGTCGCCGATGCTCCAAGTTGCGCCGAAGCCGGGAGCCAGCCTCAAGTCTCCAAGGAGCGGCGGGAGGGCGCGGGCGGGTGCGCGGGGGCGGGGGCCGGAGGTTCCTTCGCCACGCCCGGCCACCATCGGATGGGTGCTGCCGTCCTTCCGGGGGGTGGGGGCGATGGCGTGTTTTTTTGGGGCGTTTTTTTAGGGTGGCTGCGTGGGGGGGAGCGACGAGAAGGCGATGGGAATCGCTTTAAGTCGATAGGGTGTCGATTTAAAGCGATGGGGGGAGCGTGGGGGCGTCAGTAGCTTCGGCCGCTGGCGTTTTCGTAGTAATTGATATAAGCTTGGTTCACCACGCGGTAGCCGCCGGGGGTCGGGTAGTGGCCGGTGAAATACCAGTCGCCGGGGTGGTCCGGCACCGCGGCGTGCAGGCTGGCTACGCTTTGGAAGATGATTTCCAGCGGGCCGTCCCAGGCGATGTTGCGCCGGGGGCGGACGAGGTCGGCGATTTTGCGGGAGATTTCGTCGGCGGTGAAGGGGTCGTAGATTTTGCGGACGTGGTTTTCCGGCTCGCCGCGTTCCACGGCTTGGCGGCAGAGTTGGTAGACTTCGTTGAGGAGGCTGTCTTTGCCGCGTTCTTTGATGAGGGAGATGGCGGCTTCGAAGGCGATGAATTTGCCGAGTTCCGACATGTCGATGCCGTAGCAGTCGGGGTAGCGGATTTGGGGCGCGGTCGAGGCGATGATGATTTTTTTCGGGTTGAGGCGCGAGAGCATGCGCAGGATCGATTTTCGCAGCGTGGTGCCGCGCACGATGGAGTCGTCAACGCAGACGAGGTTGTCGACGCCGGGGCGGATGGTGCCGTAGGTGATGTCGTAAACGTGGCCGGCAAGCAGGTTGCGCGCGTTTTCCTCGCCGATGAAGGTGCGGAGTTTGATGTCTTTGCTGACGACTTTCTCGCCGCGGGGCCAGTTGCGCAGGATGACTTCGTCGAGCATGGCTTCGTCGAGGGTGCCGGCGCGGGAGGCTTCGAGGATGATTTTTTTGACTTCGTCGCGGCGGCGTTCGCGCAGGGCGTGGAGGAGGCCGTAGTAGCTGACTTCGGCGGTGTTGGGGATGAAGGAGAAGATGGTGCGGCTCCAGTCGTGGTCGATGGCGGCGATGATCGGGTCGGCGAGGCCGGCGCCGAGGGCTTTGCGTTCGGCGTAGATGTCGAGGTCGTTGCCGCGGGAGAAATAGATGCGTTCGAAGGAGCAGGCGGCGCGGGGCAGCGGCGCGGTGAAGGGCGCGGAGGAGACGGCGCCGTTTTTCTTGATGACGACGACGTGGCCGGGGGGGACTTCGTCGGTGGTCCCGGCGGTGGCGGCGAAGACGGTCATGAGGGGGGCGCGTTCGGAGGCGAAGGCGATGACTTCGTCGTCTTCGTAGCGCCAGCAGGGGCGGATGCCGGCGGGGTCGCGCGCGACAAAGGCGTCGCCGTTGCCGATGAGGCCGCAGAGGGCGTAGCCGCCGTCCCAGTTTTGGGAGGCGCGGGTGAGGACGCGGGTGAGGTCGAGGTCGTCGGAGATGCGGCGGGAAAGTTCGGCGCCGGTGAGGCCGCGGGAGCGGAGGAAGCGGTAAATGTCTTCGTGTTCTTCGTCGAGATAGAAGCCGATTTTTTCGAGGAGCGCCTGGGTGTCGGTCGCGAAGACGGGGTGGTGGCCCATGGCGATGAGGCTGCGGTTGAGTTCCTCGGTGTTGGTCATGTTGAAGTTTCCGCAGAGGGCGAGGTTGCGGGTGGGCCAGGGGCTGCGGCGGAAGAAGGGGTGGCAGGAGCTGAGGGAGTAGCCGCCGGAGGTGCCGTAGCGGAGGTGGCCCATGAGGAGTTCGCCGCCGAAGTCGAAGTGTTTGCGGACGGTCCCGGCAAATTCGGGGTGGATGAGGCCGGAGGCGGTTTTTTGGGCGTAGTCGGTGTTGAGGGTTTTGAAGATGCGGTCGAGGGGGTTGGTTTTGACGCAGCGTTCGCGGAACATGTAGGGTTCGCCGGGCGGGACGTCGAGTTTCACGCAGGCGACGCCGGCGCCGTCCTGGCCGCGGTTGTGTTGTTTTTCCATGAGCAGGTAGAGCTTGGTGAAGCCCCAGAGCGGGGAGCCGTATTTTTCATGGTAATACGCGAGGTTTTTTTTCAGGCGGATGAGGGCGATGCCGCATTCGTGGGTGAGTTTGTCGCTCATGGTGTTGGGCTGGCGTTGGTGCTGGGTTTATTGATGAAGAGGGGGGTTCCCGGTCCCAAAACAACAAGCCCCGCGTCGGCGGGCGCGGGGCGGGTGGTCACACTGCGGCGGGGAAAGTCATGGGTTCCGCGCGGGTTTCGTTGCATTTGTGTGTCGTTGTTGTGCCGAAAGCATGACGTAGCGCGGTGGCGCGGGGTCAAGGGTTTTTGCGGGGAGTCTTGGGACGAGGGTGGCTTTTCCAATCGAGGCGCCGCCTTCTTTTTTCGTGGTTTTTGCTCCGGCTTGTTCTCTGATTCGTTCTCGTTCTCGTTCTTCGTTCTTTGTTCTCGTTATCTTTATCACTGATGTTACGCGCCTGCCCGTCCGTCTGCGCCGCGAGGCTTGTTATGGAGTGCGGCGGGATCCCGCCGCTTTTGACGGCGCGACCTGTCGCGCCGCCCCGCCTGCCGAGGGAAGCCCAGGGGAATACGCGGCGGGCCGGCGGGCCGGCCCGTCAAAAGCGGTGACAAGTCACCGCACTCCAAAAAAGACTCGCCGCGTAACAAGCGGTGCTGCCGGGAGAGAAAGAGAAAGAGAGAGAGGGGCGAGAAAGAAGAAAGAGGAAAGAGGAAAGAGAAAGAATAAGAGAACGAGAACGAAGAACGAGAACGAGAACGAGTGAGGGGAAGAGGGAGACAAAAGGAACTCGGGCGGAGACAAGTGAGTTCCAGCGTTTCAACGTCCGGCGCGGTGCCGGGCGCGGCAACAACCTCCATCCTTCCCAACCATGAAACTTCCATCCTTGGCCGTGGCCGGCGCGCTGGCGGCGCTTGTTCTTCTCTCCGGGTGTCATACGCGCTCGATTTCCAACTCCGATTATCCAGAGCACTCGAATCGTTACGGCCAACGTCCGGGCAACGGCTATCGCGGCGAACTGACCGAGGTTGACGTGCTCGGCGTGGACACAGCGCAGCCCATCACCGAAGGCGACATCGTTTCCGCGCTGGAAAACGCCGGCGATGCGCGCCTCGTGCGCGGCGGCAGACTCCTGCTCGTCCAGTCCGGCGCCCCGCGTCCCGACGCGGAAATGTCCGAGGCGATGGGCCGGTATTTCACCGTGGCGGAGTTTTCCGGCGTGCCCGCCGATGCGGGGATGGGCCAGGGGGCGTCTTACAATAAACAACTCCGTTTCATGGCCGGGCGCGGAGGCTACGAAACAATCGTCTGTTACTGGGGCGTGCTCGAATCCGCGCGCGAAAACAAGGCCACCAAAGCGGTTTCGTGGGTGCCGATCCTCGGCGGCGCCGTGCCCGACGAAAAGCAAACCATGCGCATCCGCCTGCGCGCCGCCATCATTGATGTGCGCACCAATCGCTGGACGATGGTGACGACTCCACCCGTCATCAGCAGCAACCTGAGTGCCCTATACACCCGCCGCAACACCGACCAATGCCTCGTCAAGGAGCTGAAGGCCAAAGGTTATCAGGAGTTGGCGAAGATACTCGTGGATTCCTATACGACGACGAGGTGAACGGAAACCGCCGGCACCTGGCCGGCGTATACGCAGGGCTTGTTGAGGCAGGAAACAGGGAACACACCCGCAGCCGCGCGCCCGCTGGACGACGGAACGGCGGAACGGCGGGACAGTGGGACAGCGGGACGGGCGGGATAGGCGGGATAGGCGGGCGCGCGTCGGGAATTTTTTATGGAACGGGACGGATACATTTCAAGGCGAAGGCCGTCCTCTCTCCTCCCCCAATGGCGCTTGGTCAAGAGAGACGCTTGCGCACGGAGCGGCGGCGTCCCGTAAAAAAGAGCGTGCCCCACCCTCCTTCCTCCTCTTTTCCGCCTCTTTTCCTCCTCCTCGATTGCCGCGTAATGCCACTTTCCACCCAGTTTCACACTTTACACCAATCCTTTTAACTACGGATTGCACGGATAAAACGGATTGCACGGATGTTTAATCCATTGAAAAACAAATAGGTTATCTGTGTTATTCGTTAAAATCCGCGCAATTCGTGGTCGGCTTGGAGAGTGTTTCTTAAGAAGGTTTCTTGATTAAGAAATGGTATAAGACGCCATCATGCGATTGGTCTGCCGCGTCGGGGGGGGCTTGGCCGGGGTTTGTCTTGCGCGGGCATCTCGGGGGAGGGAAAAATGGCCTCGCTTTGGGCCTTGCTTTTGCCTTCCCGCGCAGGGTTTCCGTGGCGGTCGCTTCGGGGCGAAGGGGCGGCATGGGGGCCGGCTTTTCTGATGGTTTTCGGTGCGCGTTTGGCGGCGAAGGCGTGTCGGGCGGCGGGGATGCCGTCTCTCTCGCCAGACGCCTATGGGGGCGCGTTTGGCGGCGAAGGGGCATCAGCGGGCGATTTCGACCGAGGAGACGCGGATTTGCACCAGCAGTTGCGCGGGGTTGGCTGTGTTGGCGGAAATGTTGAACTGCTCGATGCTGATGTAGGGCGAGCGGGTTTTCAGCTCTTCGTAGAATTTCACCAGCGAGGGATACTCGACGTTGCGGATGGTGATTTGCGCGCTGTTCACCGCCACTTGTTCCACGCGTTCGGTGTGGGCGTCGCCGATGGACTTGGTCTGGATGCCGGCGCGGTTGGCGATGGTGTCGAGTTCCGACTGGAGGCGCACGCGGTCGAAGGTGCGCGAGGGGTCGAGTTGTTCGATGGCGGCTTCGGCGCGCGCCTTGATCATGTCTTTGGCTTCGATCGTGACGCGTTGCATGGCGAGCGTGCCGGAGGTCGCGCGGAATTGCCGCCAAAATGTCGCGGCGCGTCCGCCCGCGTTGGAGAGCCACATGGCCGCGGCGATGAGCACAAGGCCGACGAGCAGGATTTTTTCGCGGAAGAGGCGGCTGAGGAAAAAGGCTTTCATGGAGTGCGGATTTGGGGATTGGGGATTGGGGATTGGGGATCGCGGATTTGGGGCGCGGGCGCGGTGGCGGCGGGTGGGGCTTCGGTTTTGGGCGGTATGACCAGTTGCTGGCCGATGCGCAGGCGGTTCCAGTTAACATCGGGATTGGCTGCAATCAAATCCGCAAGGTCCACTCCGAAGGTTTTGGCCACTTTCATTCCGGTATCCCCGGAGCGCAAACTATACGTGTTTCCATTTGGGATGGATTGCGTGGTCGTCACGCTTTCGGGCGGGAGCGCGCCGGTTCCGCCTTCGGGCGGCGGGATGGGCGGCGGCAGGCCGGGTTGGCCGGAGGGCGGCGGCGTTCCGGGATTGCCGGGCGCGGCGGCGGCGGCATCATCGTTTCCGGGGGCGGCGGCGCCAGCGGCAACGCCGGGGACGGCGGGCGGCGCGGGGGGGCGGAAGGTTTCCGATACGGTTGGCGCGGTGCCGGGGGGCGGGGTCAGGCGGCTGGCGCGGGCGGCGGCCAGGGCTTCGGGCGAGCCGGGTTCGGGGGGGGGCGTTTTTCCGTCGCCGGGGGTCTCGGCGGCGGAGGCGGGTTCGGCGGCGCGCACCGTCTCGGGTTTGAAGGCGAGGACGAGGCGGAAGGTGGTGATGCCGTTGCGCGAGGTTTGGTCTTCGATGGCGACGGATGCGAGTTCGGGCGTGGCGTTGAGCGTGGCGCGGTAGGCGAGCAGGTCGTTGGGGATGTTGGTGCGGGCTTGCACTTCGAGGGTGTAGAGGTCGCGCGTGGTCACGCGGGTGTAAAGCACGGAGCGGGGGCGTTTCGCCTTGGCGATGTCGATCATCTCGAAGGGCAGCAGGCGTTTCGTGGAGATGTCCTCGACGCGGGTGGCGAGCGCGTTGGCTTGGTCGATTTGGGCGACGTAGGGGGCTTGTTTCGTCACGATTTCGCGGCGGATTTTTTCCCACATGCCCATGCCGGCGATGGCGGCTTCGAGGAGTAGCGCGAAGGCGAGCGCGGCGAGGCCGCCGAGAAACACGCGCCAGAGGAGCAGGTCGCGGCGGCGGTTGCGGCGGCGGAGCGCGATTTCGTCCTTGTCGCGCACGTCGAGCGCGTCGAGTTCGTCGCGCGTGAAGGCGGAGGCGAGCCGTCCGGCGCGGAAAACGTAGCCGGCGTCGGAGTCGTCGATGTTGACCGAGCCGGTGTCGTCGGTCGCGGCGATTTCGACTTCTTCGATGTGGAGCGATTCGCCGGCTTCGCGGAGCAAGGTTTCGCGCAGCGCGGCACGCGCGCGGGGGTCGGCGTCGTCGGGGGGCAGCGGTCGCGTGAGCACGGCGGTGGGGGCGTCGGCGGCGTCGCGCCAGTGGATCGCCGTCATCGTGGCGGCGGTGGTGAGGAGGACGGTGGTGGCGGGTTTGACGTGCGCGCCGAGCAGGGAGGCAAACGCGGGCAGCACGCCTTCGGCGCCTGTCCAGTGTCCGGTCTTGTCGCCGGGGAAGCGTTTGCGGTAGGCGGCGAAGACGAGGGCGTGTTGCGCGCCGGGCCGGTGGTGGTGGCCGTGATACATGTGCGCGAGCGGGAACGGCGCCAGGGCTTCGAGGGCGAGGGCGATTTCGGCGGCGGTGTCGGCGGGGGGCGCGTCGGGGGTGACGGGCACGGCGCGCACGAAAAACTGGTCGTCGGGGAGCAGCACCGCTCGGGGGGGCGGGGGTTTGAGGGAGAATTTCAGCGAGGGAAGTCGCATGGGTTTACGGGATGCTACGGGATGCGCGGGGAGAGGAGGGTGTCGTCCGCGGCGGCGTTGTCGATGGCGGATGCGTTGGGTATCACATCATTTTCGCGGATTTCCAAGAACGTATAGGGGTAGTTCAGTTCCGTGGCGGTGGCGGCGCTGGCGGCGGCGGGGGCGCCTCCCGGCGCGGCGGCGGCGGCGGCAGCGGGGTTGGCGGTGGCGGTGGCGGGGGTGCCGTCCGAGGCGGCGGCGGCGGCGGCGGTTTCGAGCCAGGATTTCGGCGGGGTGGCGCCTCGCGGCGGGGCCACGAGGGTGTTGAGGCGGTAAACCGACTCGCCTTCGCGCACGGTCACGATGATGCGGAGGGCTTTGATTTCGACGCCCAGGGACATGGCGGGGGAGTTGCCGCCGAGGAGGGTGGCGATTTCGGCGGTGTTGGCGAAATAACCGGCGGCGCCGCCGGCGCGGCTGTCGATGCCGCCGAGGAAGTCGTCGAGCGCGCGTTGTTGCTGGCGGGTGGTGTCGAGGTCGCCGAGCGCGGCCAGGAGGTCGGGGGGGGCGGCGTTGATGTTCGGGGTGTCGTAGCTGAAAAGCGAGAAGGTGGCGGCGAAGCGGTGCCAGAGTTCGTTGCGGTTGCCGTGTTCGTCGTAGAACACTTCGCGCGCGTAGTCGATGGAGGCGAGTTCGTCGAAGGACTGGAGGCTGCGTCCGGGCGGCGCGAAGGGGATTTCGTCGCGTTCGTAGTCCTCGGGTTGCGGCGCGCCGGCGGCGGAGGGGATGTAGTCGGGGCGCATCCAGCCGAGGAGCGCGTCGGCGAGTTTCTCGGCGTCGTTTTGCGAGAGTTCCCAGGTTTTGAAGAGGTTGACGAGCGTGGATGGCTCGACGTTGGGCAGGGAGAGTTTTCCGCTTTCGTCCACAAAGGTGACTTCGACGGCGCGGCCTTCGGCGGGTGTGTAGGCGGCGAAGTCGAGCGGCTCGCCCCAGCCTTCCGCCGGGCTGTGGAGCGCGCCGATGGTGGCGCGAAAATCCTCCAGCACGGCGAGCGTGGTCTCCAGCGCGGAGTAGGCTTCGAGGCGCAGGTGGGAGGCGTCGTTGGCGCGGACTTCGACGAGCAGGTCGTTGGACGCCTTTTCGACGAAAAGCGTCATCGCCAAGCCGACCACGACCAGGGTGATGAGCACGAGCACGAGGATGGAGGCGCGGGAGGCTGGACGCTGGACGATGGAGGCGCGGGAGGATGGACGATGGAGAATGGAGGCGCGGGAGGATGGAGGATGGACGATGGACGATGGAGGATGGGGCGCTGCCGCTCCGGGGGGCGGCGCGGCGTTTTCCTGCGTGTCGCCACTATAATATTTCCGACTAACATGTTTCCACTTAACAGTGGCGCGGCAGCGCCGGCAGGGCGAAGCCTCCGGCTGGGTCGCGGCCCGGCGGGGACGCCTCGCCCGGCCTTTTGGGACAAGGTTGAGGGGAAATACCCTGTCACCACACACGCCACCACTCCTCCGGCGCGGCAGCGCCCTCAATCGTAAATCGTAAATCTGAAATCGTAAATCCCTCATAGCATGGGCTGGCCTTGGCCGAGGCCGGGCAGGTTGACGACGGTCTCGATGGTGCGGCCGGAGTAGGCGAACGTGAGTTTGAGGCGTTGCGGGACGAGGCCGGCGCCGTTGGCGTCTTTTTGGAACGCGGTCTCGGTTTTCCAGTTTTTGAACTCGGGGTCGTAATACAGGTAACTCATCGCGGTCACGAGCGGCGAGATGACCGTCTCGCGCGGCGCGTCGTCGTCGAAGTCGAGTTCCAGGCGCGAATGCCAGAGCAGGACAAGGCCGGCGCCGTCGCGCACGGCCAGCGAGCACACGACGTTGGGCAACGGGCGTTGCGGCCACGCGCACAGGCGGCTGCCGCCGGAAAACTCGCAGGTGAGCAGTTCCTCGGTCGCGCCCGCCGGCAGGCGCACTTCCTTCACGGCGGGCGCGGTGGCGGTCGAGAGCACGGCGGGCGGCAGGACGGCGCGCGCCAGTTCGCGTTCGACGAAGCGCGTGACATTGCGCGTGTGGAGTTCAAAGAGGCGCAGGTCGCTGTTGCGTCCCCAAAGTTCGCTCATCGAAAGCACGAGCAGGTTCATGCCCACAAAAACCACCGCGGCGATGGCGACCGCCACGAGGATTTCAAGCAGGGTGAAGGCGGCGCGCGCGCCGCGCGGCGGGAGGCACAGCTGACAGCGCGACAGGAGGCGCGGCTGGCGGCGCGGCTGGCGGCGCGGCGGGAGGCAGGGCGCGGGCTTTTGGAGTGCGGTCAGCGGTGTTTTTTTCATCGCCGGCCTCCTGTGTTTCGCGAAGCGGGATTGTTTTTGCCGCCGCCGCTCTGGTTTTTGCCGCCGCCTTTGCCCGCGCCGCCGATGCCGATGCTGCCGGAGCCGCCGCCGGAGCCGGAGCCGCCGCCGCCGCTCATGCCGGGGCCGAAGCCGGAGAGGGGCGAGGTGATTTGCATGTCGAGAATCCGCTGGCGCGTCTCCGCCCGCAACGCTTCGCGGTCGGCGGGTTGCGACCAAGTCGGGCGCAGCAACCGGAAGGTTTCCACGACGGTGCGCGCCGGGTTTTCCCCGGCGGCATCGACCTCGCAGGTGAAGGTGACGAGAAACAGGTCCGCCGTCTCGGTCGGCTCGACCTCGGCCTTCCATTTCACGCGCCCGCCGTCCGCCCCCTCGAAATCCGCGCCGGCCAGCGCCGCGTCGAGGCTACCCTCGGCCAGCAGCATTTCGCGGGCAAACCGCACGTCGAGTTCGCCCGCCAAGCCGCGCCCGGCGACTTCGTAGGCGGTGAGGATGTTGAGGTAGGACGCGACCAGCACGACCGCCATGGTCGCGAAAATCGCCAGCGCGACGAGCACCTCAAGCATGGTGAAGGCGCGGCGGATTTTCGATGCTCGATGCTCGATGCTCGATTGCCGGCGCCGCCGCGCCAAAGAGGGCGCGGGCATTTCCGCCGGCGAACGGGAGCGCGGGCATTCCTGCCCGCGACATCGCGGACAGAAAGGCCCGCGCCCCTGAAAGCGGCATGGATGCCGGCGCGGCGGCGGCGGCAAGCGAGCAGAGAGCATCGAGCATCGAAAATTCATCGCGCCTCCCTCGTCAGCACCTGCGCGCAAGTCCACGGGTCGATGTCGAGCACCAAGGGTTCCGAGACGCCCGCGCGCAGTTGCGCCCGGAACGGCGTGCAGGTGCCGTCTCCGTAAAACGTGACCGACGCCAGCGTGGCCGTCTCCCTCAAAACGCCGCCGACCAGGATGGCGCTGCCGCCTTTTTGCGTTGTAAGAAAATCGCAGACCACCGCCGGCGCGTTCGCGGCAAAGGCCGCGTTGCCGTTGCCGGCGCCCGCGCTGTTTCCGTTGTTTCCAGCGCCCGCGCTGTTTCCGCCGCCGCCGCCTACGCTGTTTCCGCCGCCCGCGCCGCCGCCGTCGTCCGTTTTTGCCACGCCAAAGGGATACCGCGCCTCGCCGCCTTCCCAAGTCGCCACGAGCGAGGCGGGCGCCTCGTTTTCGCCCTTGGCGAAACGCAACGCCACCTCGCGCCCGGTCAGGAGCGCCTGTTTGCGGCAGCCGTTGACCGCCTGCCAGAACACCTCCTCGGACGAGGGCGGACGGGAATCGGAAAGGCTCAGCGCCCCCACGACAAACACGCCCGTGATCATCCCGATGAGCGCGATGACGAGCAGGATTTCGAGCAGGGTGAAAGCGGCGCGCCCGCGTCCGCCCGGCGCGAGGCGGGACGCGCGCCGCGCCGCCCGGTTTGGGTTTATCCGCGAGGCCCGGCGCCCGCGCCCTCCCTCGGACGGCGCCGAGGCCGTCCCTCCCGGTGGAAAGCTGGAACGCGCCGTGATCACGGAAATCCTTGCGCGCTCACTGCGCCGCCGCGCCGGGCGTGCCGGTTGACCAGTTGCCGATATCGTCCGCGGTGCCGTCCTGCCCGTCCGGGCCTTTCGACCACAGATCGTAGCCGCCGGTCCGGTTGTTCGTGCCGGGGAAGCGGTATTGGTAGGGATTTTTCCACGGGTCGAGCGGGATGATGTCGCCCGTGATGTAGGGGCCGCGCCAGCGGTCGGCCTTGTCCGCCGGCGGCGCGATGAGCGCCTGCAACCCCTCGGCCGTGCTCGGGTAGTTGCCCATGTGCGTGCGGTAGGACTGGAGCGGCACTTGCAGGCTTTGCGTGACAAACAACTTCGCGGTGTCCTCGGAGGCGCCGCTGAAGATTTTGTCCACCGCCGTGATGGAAAGCGCGACGAGCATTCCGAGGATGGCCACGGCCAGCAGGATTTCCAGAAGCGTAAACCCGCGCGCATCCCGGCGGGCGGCGCGGCAGATGGATTGGGAGAAGAAGCGTGTTCGGGGAGTCATAGGGAAGGAAATAAAAAACCTCGCGCGCCCGTTGTCGAGCACGCGCAAAGACCGCCGAAGCAGGACGCCCGGCCACGCGGAAGGCTGCACCCAAGGATAAGGAAGGCTGCACCCAAGGCTGCACGTAACCTCAGTTATTAAACGAAAAATGTTTTAACTGAGGTTTTGCGGATGGGTTTCCGAAAGCTGGTAGGGAGGCCTCTCCGAGGCCTCCGTCGGACGGGATTGGCGGTTTGAATTTTCATGGGGAAATCGAAGCGTTTTCGCGGAGGCCTCGGAGAGGCCTCCCTACCGGCGCTCCCGCGCCCAAGGATTGTTTCCCATGCGATAGAATAAACAGGAACGGCTCTAAAACCAGATAGACCGCCCCGCCCTAAAGACGGCTAAAGTTGGAATCTGATTGGGAAAGGGTATCCTACCCATTCCCAATGAAAATCACTCTTTTGCTGGGGCGTCGCTTGCGACGCCCGGCTTGATAACCGTGCTCCAGCAAAGGCCGTGCTCCTGCAACGGGCTTCGCAAGCGAAGCCCCTACATGGCTTTGCTTCTAAAGTGTACTTTTCACTGGGAAAGGGTGTAACAGGAAGTGATGTCACCGCCCGGAATCTTTCCTCTTCCCCATTCTCTTTCCTTCTCTTTCGTCGGGCGCGAGCGGGGAGAAAGAGGAAAGAGAATGGGGGAAGAGGAAAGATTCCGGGCGGTGGCATTACTTCCTGTTACACCGTTTCGCGTCCCGGCTTCGTTTTGGGTCAGGGTTGAAGTCTGTCGAGGACTGCGGGGCGCCGCCGGGTCAGAAGGCTTTTCCGTCGGCTTTGGTGCCGCAGAGGCTGACTTCGAGGCCGAGTTCGGCGGCGAGGGCGGCTTTGGCATACATGGCGAGGTCGGCGTCCTTCGCGCTCTTCGCGTAGGCGACTTGGATGTGGTTGGCTTTGTGCCGGGCCATCATCTGGTCGCGGGTCACTCCGTAGGTCACGGCGTGCATGATGGGCCAGACTTTCGAGGTGGCGTCCCAGCGGCGCCGGGTCTCCTCGTCGGGGAGTTTCACGACTTTGGCGCGACCGAGGTCCATTTTGAGTTTGCCGCGTTCCATGAAGATGCGGCTCCAGACGATTTCGCCGGGTTTGGCGATGCCGCGGAGGGTCGCGCCGCCGAGGCGGAAATACATTTTGTCCTGGCGGAAGCCGTCGCTGCCGGCCCAGCCGCCGATGTGGTGCTCGGCGGGCGCGGCGCCGGAGATGAGGTAAACCCATACGTAGTCGCCGGTCGTGCCGCTTTTGTCCCAATCGCCCCAGCGCAGGTCGTGGAGCGTGTTTTCCACGGGTTGGCCGAGGGCTTGGTGGACGCGGTTGGTGAGGAGGCCGTCGAGTCCGGCGCATTCGTCCACTTCGTTGAAGTGCGTGATGGGGGCGCCGGCGCGGATGACTTGGCCGGCGGCGTTTTTGACCGGGGGGCGGTCGGAGCTGTTGAGCGTGCCTTCGACGAGGTCGGAGGCGGGGATGAGGTCTTTGAGGCCTTGCTGGTATTGGATGCCGATGGCTTCGCAGCCGAACTCGTCGGCGATGCGGCAGGCGGCGACATACATTTTGCATTGCTGGAGGACTTGCGCCTCGGTCAACTCGTTTTCCTCGTCGGCGCCGAAGTGGAAGGTGAAGCCTTTTTGTTTATACCAGTCGAACACGGCGCGGGCTTCGGCGTCGGGCACCTGCGTGGCGGCGTAGTAGAGGGCGGACTGCGAGAGGCGCTCTTTGTAAACGCCGGTCTGGAAGAGGAGTTCGTCGGGGATGATGGCGTTATACATGCCCATGCAGCCTTCGTCGAACACGCCGATGATGGTTTTTTTCGCGCGCAGGCCGGCGGCGATTTTTCTGGCCAGAGCGCGGGCTTTTGCGGGGACGGCGCATTTGGCGAGGGGGCGGACGTGGGCGGTCTTGTGTTTGCAAACGCCGGTGGCGAGCCATTCGGAGAGTTTGCCGAGGAAGTAGGGGTCGTCGAAGTTTTCGCTCCAGAGCGTGGAGTAGCTCACGCCGGCTTTGGTGAGGCCGCCGTTGAGGTTGAGCATGCCGACGAGGCCGGGCCACTGGCCCGACCAGTTGGCGACGGTCAGGATCGGCCCTTGGTGGGTGATGAGGCCGGGCAGCACGTGGTGCGAGTATTGCCAGACGGATTCGGCGACGATGACGGGGGCCTTCGGGTCGATTTTGGCAAAGACTTCCATGCCTTCTTTCTGGGAGGCGATGAAGCCGTGTTTGAGCGCGGGTTTGCAGGGGTGCGCGCGGACGAGTTTGCCGCCGAGCGAGGCGACGGCTCGGGCGAGCTGTTTTTCCATGGCGGCCTGCGCGGGCCAGCAGGTTTCGTTGGCGGACTGGCGCAGGTCGCCGCTGGCGATGAGCATGATGGTTTTGGCCTTGGCGGGCTTTTTCGATTTGGGAGCGGGTTTGGGTTTTTTCATGGTTTTGGGTTGGGAGAAAAACGGATGGGGGCGGGGCGGAAGGCGGGCGGGCGGGATAGATAAAATTGACGGGCAATGGGTCGTGAGGCGGCGAGGTGGAGCGCATAGATTACCAGCAACCGGGCCGGTTTGAAATGGAAATAAACGGCAGCGGCATGGATACTATTGGCTGGATTCGACGAGGGAGGGGCATCAATCTCGCGGGCATGAAAATGGAGCAGCGTCCGGCAGGGCATGGCGCAGGCGCGGGGACGGGGGAAACCGGGCGGCGCGGCGCGCGCCCGCCGGGGCGGCAGGTGGCGCGACAGGCGGGAGGGCAGGCGGGAGGGCAGGCGGCGCGGGGCGGCGCGGGGGCGTCCGGCGCCGGGCGCATGGCGGCGCGGGGGTTGCTTTCGCCGCAGGTTTCGCAGCCGAGGTCGCGTTACTTTTTCCTGCACCTGCCGCAGAGTCCGGCGGCGCGGGAGAAGGCGCGGGGTCTGGCGCTGGGCGGACGCGAGCATTGCAATCCCGACTACCATCTCGACCGCGCCTCGTTTGCGTATCATGTGATTGAATACGTGGCGGAGGGGGCGGGGCGCGTGCGCTTGGGCGGCGGGGCGCGGCACCGGCTGGGGCCGGGGAGTCTCTTTGTCTGCCGGCGCACGACGCGTTGCGAGCTGGAGACCGACGCGGACGCGCCGTTGGTCAAGTATTTCCTGTGCTTTGCGGGTGCGCCGGCGCTGGCGCGGCTGGCTGGCGCGGGGCTGGCGGCGGACCGGGTGCGCGTGCTGGCGGCGCGCGGCGAGGTGCGCAGCGTGATGGAGGATTTGTTGCGCGAGGGCGAGCGCCCGGGGGCGCGGGCGGCGGAGATTTGCGGGGTGCTGTTTGATTTGTTGCTGTTGAAAATCGCCGACGCGATGCCGCGCGGCGGCGGCGGCGGGGCGGGGCGGGCGGGCGCGGCTTCGAGGGAGAATTTTCTGCGCTGCAAGGCGCTCATCGACGGGCAGGCGGAGCGGCTGGCGTCGCTCGATGCCATCGCGGCGGCGGCGCGGCTGGACGGGTCGAGCGTGTGCCGGCTTTTCCGGCGGTTTCAGGGCATCAGCCCGTATCAGTATTTGTTGCGCCGGAAGATGAATCTGGCGGCGGAATTTTTGATGGACGGGCGCGGTCTGGTAAAGGAGGCCGCGCAGCACGTGGGTTTTGCCGATCCGCTGCATTTTTCGCGCTGCTTCAAGGCCGTGCACGGCGTGCCGCCAAGCGGGTTGCGGCGATAAAGAGCGCGGCCTTTTTACCGTTCTCGTTATCTTTATCGTTACCGTTCTCTTTCTCTTTATCGTTACCGTTATTGTTCTCCCTCTCTTTCTTGTTCTCTTACTGAAGTTGCGGCGCG
>JAIRTK010000008.1 GCA_031254955.1 Opitutaceae bacterium | reverse complement strand
CCGCCGTAGGACATTTCCCATTCGAGTTTATGGCCGGAAGTGGTGGAGATGGCGCGTTTCGGTTTATTTTCACTTTTCTTTTTCGCGGCGTGCGTGGGCGAGGTGATGGCGCCGCTGGCGAGGAGCGTCAGGAGGAGGGCGGAGAAGACGCGGCGCGCAAGGCAGAGTGTTGGTGCGCGGAGGGTTTTCATGCGGCGGCGGCGGAAACGGTTTGCGCTGGCGCCGGCGAAATGCCGCTGGAGGCGATGCCGCGCGGGATTTTCGGCGGCGTGGAGCAGGCGGCGAGGAGGAGGGCGGACGCAAGGGCGAAGGTGATGAGGGAGAGGAATTTCACGGGGAGCGGCATGGATGAAGGGGATTTTTGGCAAAAACACCGTGTTGTGGCAAGGTGTTTTTTTGTTCAATCGCCCTTACCTTGGGGACATGCTCGGAAGTCTTCCCATGTTGCGGCGGCTGGCGCGTGCGTTGCGCGTGAAGCGGGGCTGGACGCAGGAGGCGCTGGCCGAGCGCGCGGGGCTGGATTACAAGTATTATCAGCTTTTCGAGGCGGGGCGCACGGCGGCGCCGTCGCTCAAACTGGTGGAGAAGCTGGCGGAGGTTTTCGGGGTGAGTCCGTGGGTGTTGCTTTGCGACGAGGTGGAGTTGGTGGAGGCGCGCGCGGGGGTGACGGTGGCGGAGTTGTCCGCGAAACACGGGCCGGGACGCCCGCGCAAGGATGGGCGGACGCTGAACTCTCCGAAAACCGACGCCGGGGGAACCGCGCCGAAAACCGGCGGAAAACGTCCGGCGCGCCGGCGGCGTCGCCGCTGATGGCGCCTAGGCGCGCGGAAGCGGGCGGGCGGGCTTCAACCGGGGCGCGCCGCCGGCACCGCGATCTTTTTCACCATGCCGGAAGCGACCATGTCGGTCACGTTTCCCAAGGTGCCGTCCTCGAAAAACATGATGTGCCAGCGCTTGGGCGCCGCGCGTTCTCCGTGTTCGTTTTTCACGGCGATGCTCAGGCTCTGGACCCAGCCGTAATAGGTTTTTTCTCCCCGGTAGCGGCCCGCCTCCATGACCGCCTTGGCCAGGTCGCCGAACTCGACGATGGCGGATTCCGGCGTGTTGAGCGTGGAGATGGCAAATGACCGGGCGCGCTCCCGCGCCTTTTCCGGCGGCGGGCCGAAGTCATGGCGCGAGAGCGATTTGGAGGCGGAGGCGCATCCGGCGAGGACGAGAAGGGCGAGGGCCGGGAATGCGAGGGCCGGGAATGCGAGAGTCAGGAATGCGAGGGGCGGAAGACAGGAGGGTTTCATTGCCTGCACTTGTGACTTCGCCGGACGCCGCGGGTTTCACCTTTTTCAAAGGAGCGAAACCGCGCGGCGGGCCAGACGCAAAAGCCCCGCGACCGTTTCCAGTTGCGAGGCTTTTAGAGTGGAGCCGAGCATCGGACTCGAACCGACGACCCATGCTTTACGAAAGCATTGCTCTACCAACTGAGCTAGCTCGGCAAAAATGAGATGCTGGGTTTACCGGCGCGAAGGGCGTCACGTCAACCCGGATTTGCCGGGATTGATTGATTTGCGGGGGCGATTGCGATTGCCGGAGCGGAGTGCGGCGGGGGCGCTTCGGGACCCGCGCGGCGCATTTTCCGCGTTGCGCACGACGCCGACGGCGGGCGATGCTGGCGCGCGTTTCTTTTCGTTTCCAATTTCTCTCCTGTCCCATCATGGCCCGCGAACCCATCCAGTTTTTCAACCGTTACACCAAGCAAATCGAAACCGAGGACATTTACGGTGAAACGTGGATGCGCCTCATCTATGAAAACCCGGTCGGACGCCTCCTGCTTTGGGCGCTGGTGAAGCGGAAGTTTTTCTCGTGGTATTACGGACGGCGCATGAACCGGCGCTGGAGCGCGTCGAAGATTTTCCCGTTCGTCGTGAACTACAACCTCGATGCCGACGAGTTCGCCAAGTCGATCTACAAGATGCGCACGTTTAATGAATTTTTC
The DNA here is from genome assembly GCA_031254955.1 of Opitutaceae bacterium. Classification (GTDB taxonomy): domain Bacteria; phylum Verrucomicrobiota; class Verrucomicrobiia; order Opitutales; family Opitutaceae; genus Termitidicoccus. Next base: position 20,713 of record JAIRTK010000008.1, on the reverse strand, counting down.
TCGCGAGCCTTGAAACGCGAGGCGCGTCCCGTTGCCGCCGGCGAGCGCGTGGCGGTGTTTCCGGCGGACGGGCGGCATCTGGCGTTTCCCGACGTGGACGCGGCGGACGGATTTTATGTGAAGGGCGCGAAGTTCACGCTCGCGGAACTGCTCGGCGAGGACGGGCTGCCGGAGGCCGGGCAAACGCTCGCGCGCAACTTTGCCGGCGGCGCGATGCTCATCTCGAGGCTGTGTCCGGTGGACTACCACCGCTTTCATTTCCCCAGCGCGGGCACGCCGGACGAGGCGCGCTTGCTCAAGGGGTTTCTGTATTCGGTGAGTCCCATCGCTCTGCGCCGCAACATCGACTACCTCGTGCAAAACAAACGCATGCTCACGCTGCTGAAAACGCCGGCCTTCGGCACGGTGGCGATGCTCGAAGTCGGCGCCACCAATGTCGGGAGCATCATGCAACTGTATGTGGAAAACCGTCCGGTGGCGAAAGGCGAGGAGAAGGGGTTTTTCAAATTCGGCGGCTCGTGCGTGATCACGCTTTTCGAGCGCGGACGGATAATATTCGACGCCGACCTCGCCGGGCAAAGCCGCGAGTGCCGCGAAACCTACGCGCGCATGGGCGACCGCTTGGGTGAAGCGGTGTGAGCGCCACCAGCGCGTTATTTGACAGGCTCGCTTGGCGCTGGAGGTGGCGCCTGTTTTGTGGCGGATGTTTTTTTCCTAGAGCGCGTCGTCATGAGATTTTGAATCAGAGGTAAAGACATCGGATTGGGACGGCGGCAAGGAAAATGGAGGCGTTTTTCACAGAACGTGTGGCGATTCCTCGCCAGCCTTTCAGTTTCAGGATGGCGTTTTCCACCAGATGCCGCTGCCGATACAAATAACGGTCCTAGTTTCTTGGTGCCACCCGATGCTTGCGCGGCGGGATGACTACTGCCATGCCACGGTGACGGGCGTCCTCTACAATCTCGTTGGTATCGTAGCCTTTGTCTGCAATAATACCAATTCCGAACAAAATTTATTCTTTTGGATGGATAGCCGCCGTGCTGCCCATTTCTTTCTCTTTCCTCTTTATCTTTCTCTTTCTCCTCGTTTCCAATCAGTAATGGGAGGAAGGAAGAGAAAGAGGAAAGATAAAGAATAAAGAGAAAGAGCAAAATCTGACTACAAAAGGATAAATCTCATTGGGAATTGGTATTACACAGATTTACGCAGATTTTCTAATAATTCATTCTTAATCTGCGTAAATCTGTGTAATCTGTGGACAATCTGATGGATTGTTTTTTATCCCACACGAAGGCACAAAGGCGTAAAGTTCCGGCGAACGTGACAGGGGTTAATAACTGAGGTTATGCGCTGCCTTGGTCGTAGCGCAGACTTCCAAGTCTGCTTGGGCGGCTCACCCGCATGGCCGAGTGGCAAGGGCGTCTCCGCCCATATTTTTCGGAAAAGATGGCGGCGCTCCGCGCCGTCCACGGGTGGAGCGCCCGTGCCACTCGAACCGCCCTGCCTCGCGTGATACTCTTTCCCGACGATATTGTGTCTTCTGGGTAGGGCGGTCTCGCCGAGACCGCCGACGGTTGCCGAGGAAGGCCGCGGCGGGAGTCGGCGCGGAGAGAATCGGCGTAGGGGAATCGGCGCGGGGGCGGCGGTTTCAGGGGGGCGGCGGTTTTGGTTTTTGCACGGGTTCGGCGTGGAGAAATTCATATAACTTTTCCGCCAGGCTTTTCCCTATGCCCTCGACTTTTGATAGTTCCCGCGCTCCGGCGGCGCGGAGTCTTTCCATGCTGCCGAAGCGGGCGAGCAGCGCGGCCCGGCGGACGGGGCCGAGGCCGGGGAAATCGTCCAGTACCGATTCCTTTATCTTTCGGGTGCGGAGATCGGCGTTGTAAGTGTTGGCGAAACGATGGGCTTCGTCGCGGAGGCGTTGGAGGAGTTGCAGGCCGGGGTGGGTGAGCGGCAGGTTCAGCGGGGGGCGGGCGTCGGGGAAGATGATGGTTTCGTGTTTTTTCGCGAGGCCGATGAGCGCGGGCGGTTCAAGCCCGAGGGCGACGAAGGATTTCAGCGCGGCGGCGACTTGGCCGCGTCCGCCGTCGATGACCACGAGTTCGGGGAGCGGTTTCCGTTCGTCGCGGAGGCGGCGGTAGCGGCGTCCGACGACTTCTTCCATGGCGCGGAAGTCGTCGTTGCCGGTGAAGGATTTTATGCGGTAGCGGCGGTAGTGGTTTTTGTCGGGGAGGCCGGCGGCGAAGTGCACCATGGAGGCGACGACGTAGGTGCCGGAAATGTGGGAGATGTCGAAGCATTCCATGCGCGCGGGGGGCGCGGGGAGGCCGAGGGCGGCGCGAAGGGTTTCGAGGGCGGCGGGCGCGTCGCCGGCGGGCGGGGGGAGGGGGCGTTCGCGTTCGAAGCGGCGGGCGGGGGCGAGGGTTTTTTCGAGGGCTTGGGTGATGTCGCGAAGTCCGGCGGCTTTTTCAAATTCTTGTTTCGCGGCGGCGGCCATCATCTCGTTGCGCAGGGCGACCAGCCATTCGCGGGATTTGCCTTCCAGGAAGTCGCAGGCGTCGAGGAGGCGTTGTTTGTATTCGTTTTCCGTCACTTCGTTGGCGTGGCCGTAGATTTCCTGGCGGATGTCGTCGTAGAGTTGCCAGCGTCCGTCGGGGAGTTTTTGCGGTGTCGCGTCGGCGAGGAGGATGCCGAACTGGCGGCGCATCTGGGCGAGCGTTTTGCGGAGGAGGCCGGAGTGGGCGAAGGGGCCGAAATAGCGGGAGCGGTCGTCCTTGCGGAGGCGCGTGAGGCGGAAGCGGGGGATGGGTTCGTGGGGATTGACGCGGACGAGGAGGAAGCGTTTGTCGTCCACGAAGTCGGTGTTGTAGCGGGGTTTCCATTGTTTGATGAGGCGGCCTTCGAGGAGGAGCGCCTCGGGTTCGGAGCGGACTTCGATGGTGTCGAAGTCCTCGATCAGGCCGATGAGGGCGCGGATTTTGGGTTGTTGCGCGAGGGCGCGGCGCGATGGGGTGAAGTAGCTGGAGACGCGTTTTTTGAGGTTTTTGGCTTTGCCGACGTAGATGATGCGTCCGAGGCGGTCTTTCATGAGGTAAACGCCGGGTTTGCCGGGGAGGCGGCGAACTTTTTCCTTCAATGTAAGCGGGGCGTCGTCGCCGGCGGGCGAGGAGGCGGGCAATGCGGCGGGCGGCTTATCTGGGGGCGGCGTTCGCATTTTGAAATAATTAACTTATTTTTTTTGAAGTTACGGGTGTTCTTGGAGAAAAGAAGCAAACCGCGAAGATATGTAAATGCATTCCTTATGGCTATCAAACACACTCGGGTTGAATTGTTGACGTTGGGCGATGAGTTGTTGCTGGGGTTGACGGCGAACAGTCATCTGACGTTTGTCGGGGCGCAACTCGCGCGGCGCGGGCTGGCGTTGGCGCGCAATGTCACGGTGACGGATGACGCGGAGGTCATCGCCCGGCAGTTTGCGGAGTGTTGGGCGGCGGCGGACGTGGTTCTCACGTCGGGCGGACTGGGGCCGACTTGCGACGATCGGACGCGCGAGGCGGTGGCGGGCGTGCTCGGGCAGCGGCTGGTGTTTGACGAGGGCGCGGCGGCGGCGCTCCGGGAGCGTTTCGCGCGGATGGGGCGCGTGATGACGGAGAATAATCTGAAGCAGGCGTTGCGGCCGGAGCGCGGGGTGTTTTTGCCCAACCCGAACGGCACGGCGCCGGGGATATGGGTGGAGCAGGATGGCAAGGCGCTGGGCATGCTGCCGGGGCCGCCAGGGGAATTGCAGCCGATGTTTGTCGCGCAAGTGCTGCCGCGGCTGGCGGCGCGCGGGTTGCTGGCGGAGGGCGAGGCGTATGTGCAGGTGCGCACGACGGGCATCGGCGAGTCGATGCTGGAAACGCGGCTCGCGCCGGCGCTGGCGCGGCACGGGGACGCGCTTTCTGTGGCGTGGTGCGCGCATCCGGGCGCGGTGGATTGCCGGTTGAGTTCGCCGGACGGGCGGTTGGGGCGGGCGAAACTGGAGGGCGTGGCGCGGGAGTGCGCGGCGTTGCTGGGTGATGATTTTTTGTGTTTCGGGCACGATTCGCTCGCCGAGGTGACGGGCGGCTTGCTCCGCCGGGCGGAGCGCGTGGTGGCGGTGGCGGAGTCGGCGACGGGGGGGATGCTGGCGAATTGTTTCGCGGGGTTGCCGGGCGCGGAAAAGTTTTTCGCGGGTGGCTGCGTGTGCCTTGGCAATGGGGCCGGGATGCGGTTGTCCGGCGTGCCGGAGGGCATCTTGAGCCGGCATGGCGCGGGGAGCGGGGAGACGGCGGTCGCGATGGCAACGGGTGTCGCGAAGCGGCTGGGCGCCGATTATGCGTTGTCGATCACGGGCGCGGGCGCGGGGGGAGGGGACGGCGTCCCGGCGGGCGAGGCGGTTTTCATGGGGTTGCATTCACCGCGAGGGGCGTGGGCGAAATCGCTGGGTTTCCTTGGCTCGCGCGAGATCGCGAAGCAGCGCGCGGTGAACGCGGCGTTGGACTGGTTGCGGCGGGAATTGTCGCGGACGGGGGCAGGGGCAGGTTTGGCGGCGGGCGCGCCCCTGGTGCGGGCGTGAGTCGGATGGGTTCAGTTTGTCCCGCCAGCGAAGACGGCGGGGAAAAATAATATTGGGTCGTCGCTATTTTCGATGGCTGGTTTGATTCACTGATGTTACGCGGCGGTTCTTTTATGGAGTGCGGTGACCTGGCACCGCTTTTGACGGACCGACCTGGCGGCCCGCCGCGATTCTCCCTGGGGTTCCCCCGGGCGACGGCGGCAGGCGGGGCGGCGCGCCAGGTCGCGCCGTCAAAAGCGGCACCAGGTCGCCGCACTCCATAACAAGCCTCGCAGTGCGGCCGGAGGGGGGCCGCGTAACATCAGTTATTCATTCAAAATAGCGAAGAACCCAAAATATCGTTGGGAATTGGTATAAAATGGCCACAAAGAGGCACAAGAAGCACAAAAACAATCACTCAATCTTGTGCCTTTTGTGCCTCTTTGTGGCCATTGGAAACAAACCAGCCATTCAAAATGGCGGGAAACCACAAAAACGACATTCACCGGTCGCCGGGAAACTTTACCACCGGCGGCGGCGCCGCCAGCGCGGGCTGGGATGCCGCCTCCGGGTTCCGTCGCACGATGTCACCCGTCTTCAAACGGGCGATGTCGCCCTGGAGAATCCTGGCGTAGGACATCTTGGCTCCGACACGGGTGATTTCCAAAAGGGCGACCGGCGTCTCCCGCCTTTCCAAAGGCTCCCCGGTGTCGGGATCAATAATGACTTTGTCCGAGACACTCATGGCGTCGAAACGATCACCAGTCAGAATGCTTTCGCCGCCGCGTCCGATTATCACGTCCCCGGTTTCCATGTCTATATCGACGATTTTGACGGGATATATGTTTTCCAGCGCCTGCCCGCCGATTGTCCGCGCGATTTCGGTGACGGCCATGTCGAGCCTCGCCTCCGGCCCGCCGTCGGGAATCGCGCCAATGTCCAGCCGGATGGTGTCGCTCCATTTTATCTGGCGCGTGGCCATGACGAGTATCCGGTAGGAGGCGATGGCGGCGCCTTCGTAATATGAAAACTGGCGGTTTGTAACCGCCTGATGCCGCGTCACGAGCCTTCCTGAAAACTCCTCGATGGCGCCTACAATGAGATAATCCACGCCGAGCGCCTGCCCTATCTTGACCAGCTCGGAACTCGGGGCGTTGCCGGATTGCACAAAGCCGGCCTCCTTCAAATATTCATTTGTATAATCGCGGTCCACGACGGCGAATTTCCTCGACTGTGTAAATGTCGTCACAAGACGCTGCCCGAGGCGATCCGCGATGGCGGCGCCGGCAAGCCCCGCCCCGTCCAGCTGGTAGCCGCCGTCGTGCGTCCGGAACGGCAATATGGCGAGTTTGCGCCGGCTGTCCGGGCTGTTGCCGGGGGTGTCATATTTGTCAAGGGTGGCATTTATCACCACAGTCCATGAATTGCCGCCGCTCCGGTCCGCGCTTATGACATCGTATCCGGCGATGCGGCCGGATGTGGCGCTCAGGATGTCGCGCTGGAATTTGTCGTCGCCGGTCTGCGAGCTTTGCTCGACGCCGTCGCGGGACGAGAAATGCGAGTGCTCCTCGTTTTTCAGGCGCTCAACCGCGACAAGGCTGACTCCCCCGGCTTGCATGAGCGCCTGCTTGATCGCGTCGATAATCGCAAGCTGGCGCGTCGCCCCCTCGCCTTCGGCCTGCACTGTGTATTTTGGCCCGGCGGCGCCGGCTTTCACGCAGAACGCGGCCAGCGCGAAACCCAACAGCAAACCCATGCCGCGGAATAATGTTTTTATGTTCATGACGGAATTATGGAGGGTTGTTAAAATTTAATCGCGAAGGGCGCGAAGGATGCGGGGGCTGAAAAAATGAAATCGGAAAATAGCAAATCCGTTGGTCATGGCGTAATTGAAAAGCATGATGACGGCGGTTTTATCTTCGCATTCCCGGCATCTTTCGCGATAAAAACAATTTCAGGGGTTCATTTATATAACTGATGTCACGCGGGCCGGCGTGGTGCGGGCGCGGCGGCGCCGGTAGGGAGGCCTCTCCGAGGCCTCCGCCGGGCGGGGCGGGATGTTTGGAATTTCATAGGCAAATCGGAGCGTGGTGACGGAGGCCTCGGAGAGGCCTCCCTACCTTGGGCTTGTCTCGTTTGGTTGTTCAAAAGGACTCCTCCGCGTGACTTCACTTGTATAAATCAACGCGAGCCGTGTTAAAAATCATTGAGGTCCTGGCCGAATCCGCGTTTGACGCCCGCGGCCTCCTCCTGCTTTCCGGCGGAAGACGCGGCAGGGGTTGCCGCGGGCTTGGTCGAGGGCTTCCAATTGCGCACCGCCTGCCCCGCCTCCAGGTTTTCGAGCGTCCACGCGCGCACCACGCCGCTCATCCGGTGGCCTCCGGGCGTGACATAGCTCCATCGCTTCACGGTGGCGCGGCCCAGCATGTCCGCGCGGGCGGTGAGCCGGGTCTTTTCATTTATAATTTCCATCAATTTGGTCGTGTCCACGTCCGTGATGTTTCCGTCCGGGGCTTTTGCAAGCGTGCGCTCGACGGACTGACCGACGGAAGTCGTGTCGAGGAAGCTCATGCCGGCATTTTGAAAAGTGGTTATATAAGCATCCGCCTGCGTGAGCGCGACGCGCGACGCCGCCTCGCGCGCCCGCTCGGCGCGGCGCGCGTCCTTGCCATTATAATCACTGGACCACTGCCCGAAGGAAATGACACAGGGGCGTCCGTTCGAGTCAAAGCCGACGCGGAGGCCAAGCGCCTCGTTGAGCATTTCACCGTCCGTCGGAATCATGTCCTGAATGCTCTTTTTCGGCCTTCCCGTGATGAGCGACGGTTTTTTGTGGCTTATATCATACGCGAGCTGCCGCAAATCCGGCGAATACATCATGATGACCCCGACGACATAATTGCCGGCCTCGTCATTGCCCGTGAAGCTTTGGACCGTGGTCAGCCCCGAGGCGTCACCGACGGCCTTGTTGATGGTGTTTTTGACCAGCTGGTCCATGAAAAGCGTCTTTTTTTGGGCGGGCGGCAGGTTGTTGTATTGGGCGGGATCAACACCCTCTTTCTCAAGCGCACTGTCCAATTTCGCCTCGGCAAGCACCGCGACTTTTTTTGCTATGGCCTCCAGCGTGCCTTTGGGGTTTTTGACGGCTTCCTCGGGAAATTCGTCCGCGCCGTCATTGTTTTCCTGATTAAAATAGGTGCGGGCGATTTCGACGGTTTGCGCCCCGAACCTGTCCCGCAAAAACTCGGTCTGCGCGGCAAGCAAGGCCCCGTCATGGGCCAGGATGCGCGCCCGTCCCCAGCGGGCGTCGGTGGCTGGAACGCCCACCGCCTGCTGCGCGTAATAAAAAATGCGGCCTTTTTTATCCTGAACGCCGAGGGTGATGTTTTGCTCCTTGAGATAGGCGTCCCGCTCCTGCTCGACGCGCTCGCCCGCGGTGGGCGCGGCGGCCAGTTGATTGATCTCGTCCGGATTGATCGGCGCCGTCCCCCCGTCCGGGCTGGCGGCGGGGGCGTCGTTATCGTTTTGGGCGTGGGCAAGGGCAGGCAGCAGGCCCGCCAGGCAGATTGCAATGATATTTCGGGCGGTTTTCATAAGCAAATAATAATAATGATGATGATTGTAATAATAATATCCGGGTTTGGCATTAAGGAGACAATACGGCGTGATTCCGGCGCGCCCCGTTAGCGGCGGCGCATTTCCCTGGCGTTTCCTTCTTTTACAATGACGTTTTGTTTCTGCCAAAAATCCAAGCCGGTCTTCAAGTCGGTGATTTTTAACTGGAAATAGTATTCCGTCCGGAGCGTGCTTCCCAGGCGGTTGTCGCGCTGGAGTATCTGCCCGCTTATGCTGAGATCCGCGGCGATGAGCGTCCCGGCTTTCTGGACGCTGGCCTGATTAAACTCGGCGTCGCCCCGAAGCTCGCGGACGCCATAGACACCGGCGTTGACATTCCCGGCGCTGCCGGAGCTGATCGCGGAAGTGATGGCGACCAGGCCGCTGTTGGTAAGCTCCTCCTTGATTGTCCATATAATCTGGTCGCTGCTGACGCCGCGAAGCGAAGTGTCATTCTTGACTTTTCCTATTTCCATCACGTAGCGCCCGCCGTTGGGATTTTCGAGGCGGTGCGAGCGGAAGAGGTCTTGCAGCATGACGCTGGCCGCGTTTTGGAAATCGCGGGAGTCCAACCCGCCGCTGGTGCCGCCGGTGTCCTGGTCCGGGTTGACGACCCTGGGACTGGAGGCGCAGCCGCAAATCGCGAGCAGTGTGAGCGCGAGCGCCGTGCCGGAGATGATTTTTTTAATGCTCATGGATTTTATATTCATGGAATTTATAACAATAATATTATTAATACGGGAAATGATTATGGCGGCGGAAGGGATTGGTTTTCCGCCATTTAGTTTTCCGCCATTCTCAGGTAAATGTTAAATCCGGCCGCGGACGGCGAGGGGCCGGTGACGGACAGTGTGTGCGCCGCGCCGGGCGGAACGGCGAAGCGGCTCCAGTTGCCCGTGACCGTGTCGATGGGGAAGCCCCGCCCGTCCGCCCAGCGCACGCGGTATTCAAACGCGCGGGTCTTCCCGGCATCCGTATTATGCACGACAAGCCGCGCGTCGGTGACGCCCCGGTCGTTGACGCGGACGACCAGTGGCTCGACCCGGATTTTGCCTTTGAGTCCCGGCGCGAGCGTGAGGCGCGGGTCGGGCGCGGGCGACGCGCAGCCCGCGAGGAGCAGGAGGGCGGCGGCGAATGTTGATATAAGGATTGTTTTCATCGCGGGCGGGAGACTTCGGATGTTTTATGGGGGATTCCAAAAATTATTTTTTCACCACGAAGGCACAAAGGACACCAAGATGGGATGCCGTCATCGTGGCCCTCAATTAATTCATGGTTATTGGGCAACCCGGTTTTTGTGACTTTTGTTTTTTACAGTCTTCGTGTCCTTCGTGCCTTGGTGGTGAATTTTTAGAATCTCCCTTATATTATTTATTGATGTTACGCGGAGCCTCTGACGTATCGCAGGCTTCCAAGTCTGCTTCGAGCGGTTCACGCCAAGGGGGAAAATGCTGTTTTGCATTCGGGGAGGGCCTTCGGCCCGTCAGCCGGTTTGGAAACCCGCGTTACGTCAGGGGCGCGTAACATCAGTTATTTGTTGAAGGTGATGACGCGGGGCGGCGGCGCCTTGTCGGGTGTCGTGGGCACGCGGTAATGCACGATGGCGTTTTTGCAGGGCGGGATCTCGACGGTCGCTTTTCCCGTTTCACAGCACAAGGTAAGCGAGCGCCCCTCGGGGATGGGCAGGCTGGCGATGTATATTTCCCCGGGCAGCGTCGTCCACTGGCGGGTGTCGGCATGGGTGAGCGCGTCGGCGGCAAGCCCGGTGCCGATGGTCGCGCCCAGTTCCGCAATGCCGCCTTTTTTGGACGCCTGCTTGTTGAGCACGGCCTGTCCGGCGCACAGGACGAGCGTGTGTGTGACCGCGCGCAAGGCCACCCCGCGAATGGTTTTATCATATTCGGCGCGGACAACCCGGTCCATGTCGCAAATAAGCTCGCTTTCGTAACGCAGCCCGCCGGCCTCGACGTGGTAGGCTTTTTGCGCGGAGTCGCGATTCACCAGTTTGGGAAGCGAGAAGACGCAGTTCACCAGCACCACTTCCGCATTCCCCGCCTTGTCCTTGCCCACCGGCAGGGGAATGGGAAGCCGGGTTTTTTCCTCGACCAGCCTGTCGCAAAGTCCGTTTTCGACGATCACCCAGACTCGATCGGCGACCGGCTGGCCGGCCGAGGCGGTTTTGAAATCCTCGGCGGCCTGTTTGCATTCGGGCACCATGCCGACCACCTCCCGCAGGTAGTTTCCGGCTTTTTCGGTGTCGTTTTCGAGCAGCGCCGCGAGGCCGGCGATCCAAGTGGCGTAGGGGTTTTCAAAATCCTTGTAGGGTTTGAAATCCGCGGTGGTGAGAAATTCCTGGTCAAAGTCCCGCCCGTTTTCACCAAACTTGAGCTGCCCCAAAATCTCGCCGGCATCGGGAAGCGGGGCGGCGTTTTTCTGACGCTCCTCCTCCTCGGCCGCCCTTTCTTTCTCTATTTCCTTTGCGAACCGCTCCGCCGCCTCCGCCTGCCATTCCCGCATCCGGTTGAACTCGACGCGCGCTTTTTCCGCGTCGTTCATCCCGAGCCAGGCCAGCCCCTTGCTGGTGTTGAGCATGATGCGCTCGTAGATTTTTCCGTCATAGGAACCGGCTTTTTTGCTGAAACCTTTCGTGAGATTTGACAGGAGTTTTTTGCCCTTTGGCGCCACGTCCGCCTCCCGGAACGAAGTGTCGGCGTAGTCATAGAATTTGATGGCATCATCGGTTTTTCCTGCGAGGGACGCGACGGAGCCGGCGTGCAATTGCCAAAGAATCTGCGCCTTTTCGGGCATTTTCTTGCCGGCGGCCTGGATGCCGGTTTCCAGCGCGGCGGCGTAGTCGCCGGCCAGGAACGCCTCCTGATAAAGCGCGTCGGCGTCGGCTTTTTTCTTAAAAACGTCCTTGAGCGCAGCGTTCCCGGTGGATGGGAGCGCGACGAGGAGGGCTGCGACGGACAGGCGGAAGATGTTCCGTCCTTTAGATTTCATGGGTTGTTGCGTCATGCGTGCGGTGAGGTCTTTGAGTGGCGGGCCGTTTTTAGAATTGGACTGTTTATGCATGCAATACATTTATTGCATGTAAAATCACAAAAATAAGTAAAAGCATGTAATAAAGTTACTTAAGTCGATGAATTTTCCCCGGCTGTTTGGTAATGTGTGCCGCATGGGTGTTCGCAATCCGCAGATTTCAGCCAAAATTGATGACCGCACGGTGCGGATGCTTGCCCGGATCAAGTCCGAAACCGGCATCAGCGAGGTCGAGGTGATCCGCGCCTTGCTAAACGCCTTGTGCCGCCATTATGAGAAATTTCACAGCATCACGCTGCCGATCATCCTGAACACGGAGCGGAATGCGTCCCGGACGGAAGAAAAGACCGCATCCGCCCCGCCGGAGGCAGACGGCGGCCAAGGGCGCAAAAAAGAATTCGTTTCAGCGGCCAAAACACGCGCGGTTTAGCCCGCAAATTTCAGGAGCCCTGCTGAAATTGATGGGAATGGCCCGGCCCGCGGGGGCTGCGCAAGCGAAGCCCCCGAACAGCGTGTTGCCGAACCGGGTGTCGCAAGCGCCATCCCTACGGGGAAACCGCGTTTTATGGTTCCCCGCTCTTTTCGATGAGACAACAAAGCCCCGGAGGGGCGGCAGCGGTTAGCCGTGGGTGACGAGCGCAGCGAGGAACCCACGGAATCCATCAATAACTGATGGGACGCGCTGTTTCGGTCGTAGCGCAGACTTCCAAGTCTGCTTCATTTTACGCCAGCGTTGCGTGCTCAGCAGGTTTGGAAACCTGCGCTACGACGGCAGCGCGTCCCATCAGTCAATAAAAAAATGAGACCTGAAAGGGCGGCAGCGAGGGAAGATGCGATGACCGGGCGGCGTGCGCTGTCGCCCCTTCAGGGCTTGTGTGGTTATCAACGTATTCCGTGGGTTCCTCGCTGCGCTCGTCACCGACAACTAAGAGCCGACGCCCCTCCGGGGCTGAAAACGTCAACCGCTGCCGCTGCTTCGGAGCTGCGCGACGTGAAATTCATTCAAAAGAGCGAGGAACCCGTTTTATACCAATTATCATTGAGCATTGGTAGGAGAGAAATTTTTTGTCGTTTTCAGACATCGAAAATAGTGACGGGCCGATTTCGTGAGCCGCCGTCACAAAGCACGGGCGGGTCGCCCGTGCCACGCAATCCGGCGGCACCGGGCGTCACGGCATGAGAAGGGTGATTTGTTCGCCGGGGCCGTGGACGCCTTCGATGAGGATGCCTTCCACGTCGGCTGTGCGCGAGGGGCCGGTGCACCAGATGAGGTTGGGGTCGTCGCCCAGGGCCGCGATGGCTTCGGCCAGGGTGGCGTGGATGTGTTCGCGGGTGAGCGTGGCGATGTGCACCCAGGGGGCGAGCGCGGCGAGGCGGCTGCTGGTCGTGGCGTCGGAGAGAACGAGCGTTCCGCTTTCGGCGATGGCGGCGGCGGCTTGGGTGATGCCAAATTCGTAGGCGTCAATCCGGGCGCGGTCAAAGGTGGTCTCGATGGCGATGCCGGCGGCGGCGAGGGCGGTCTCGAATTGCGGGTGGAGCGCGGGGTCGCAGTAGCCGCGGGTGAGTTGTTTTTCGCGAAGCCATGCGGCGAGGGCGGCGGGGCCGCCTTCCATCGGCGTGCCGTGGACAAGGCGGGCGCGGGCGGAGAAGGCCGTCCAGAGGTCGGAGCCGGGCGCGAGTTGCGGGGCGAGCGGGGGGGGGACGGCGATGGTGTCTGGGTAATCCGGATACGGGGCGCGGTGTTTGAGTGGAGCGAGGGCAGCGCGGACGCGGGCGAGGATGGTTTCGCGGGAGGTCATGGGGAGTGTTCGGAAGGTTTTTTATTTTGAACAGAAGGAAACGAAGGGAACAAAGAAGGCGGGTTTTTATAAAAGGTTTTGGGCCGGGCGGCTCTTTGTTTATATATGATTTATTTAAGGTTATTTATTTTGACGGAATTAACTAATTTCAAGGGTTGGCGGAATTGGTTTTTAATTTTGTTAATCTTGTCCAGATAATCATCCTCTTTGTTGTCTTTGTTCTTTTCGGTTCAATGTTTTTGGCGGGTTTTCATCCATTTGCGGAATTTGCCGCCGCGCCAGGGGGGGAGGCCACGGGTGCGGAGCCAGGTCTTGCCGGCGGCGGGCATCAGGAATGTCGGGACGAGCGGGGCCAGCGCGCCGGCTTTCATGGCGGTTTTCCAGAGGAAGGGACTGCTGGCCAGAATCGCGAACTCGCCCATCGGGGGCGTGGCGGCGAGCGCGGCTTCGCTTTTTTCTTGTTTGCCGCGGTCGCGGAGGCGGAGGAGGAGGTCGGGGAGGGGGATGTTGACGGGGCAGACTTCGTTGCACGCGGCGCAGAGGGTGCAGGCTTTGGGGAGGTCGGCGAGCGCGGGGAAGCGTTTGCCGGCGAGGAGCGGGGTGAGGACGGCGCCGACGGGGCCGGGGTAGACGGCGCGGTAGGCGTGGCCGCTGGCTTGGCGGTAGACGGGGCAGACGTTGAGGCAGGCGGCGCAGCGGATGCAGCGGAGGATTTCCCGGCAGTTGCTGGCGAGGACTTCGCCGCGACCGTTGTCCACGAAGATGACGTGTGTCTGTTCGGGGCCGTCGGGCTGGCCGGGGGATTTCGGGCCGCGGATGAACTCGGTGTAGGAGGTGAGTTGCTGGCCGGTGGCGGAGCGGGCGAGGAGGTTGAGGTAGAGGGCGAGGTCGCGGTCGCGGGGGAGGATTTTTTCGATGCCGACGAGGGCGATGTGGATTTTCGTGGCGGCGAGGCAGAAGCGGGAGTTGCCTTCGTTGGTGACAAGGACGATGCGGCCGCTTTCGGCGGAGACGAAGTTGGCGCCGGTGAGTCCGATGTCGGCGGCGAGGTATTTGTGGCGGAGGTGCCGGCGGGCGCGGCGGGTGATGGTGGTGGGGTCGTCGTCGTAGGCGCCGAGGCCGTTTTTCTCAAAGGAGGCGGCGATTTCGCGGCGGTTTTTGTGGATGATGGGTTTGACGATGTGCGAGGGGTGGTCGTGGTCGATCTGGATGATGAATTCGCCGAGGTCGGTTTCGAGGCATTCGAGACCCTCTTTTTCGAGGTAGGGGGCGAGGCCGATTTCCTCGCTGACCATGGTTTTGGCTTTCACGATTTTGGTGGCGTTGTTCTCGCGCATGATGCGGAGGATGTGGGCGCGGGCTTCGGCGGCGTCGGCGGCCCAGTGGACTTGCGCGCCGTTGGCGGCGAGGCGGTCGGCGGCTTGGGGGAGGTAGGTGTCGAGGTTTTCGAGGGTGTGTTGTTTGATGTCGCCGGCGAGGCGGCGGAGTGTGTCGGGCGTGGTGTAGCTGGCGGCGAGGGCGCGGTGGCGGGCGTCGTAGCCGGATTTCGAGCCGTCGTAAACCGCGGCGCGTTTGTCGGCGGCGAGCCGGGCGGCGTATTGGTCGATTTGTTGGTGTTTCACGGAGAGTGCGGAATGCGGGTTTGCGGAATTGCGAATTGCGGAATGGGGTATGCGGAATGCGGCGGGGGGAATGCGGATTGGGGTATGCGGAGGGGGGAATGCGGAGGGAAGGAGGGAATGAGAATGCGGAATGGGGAGGAGGACGCGGCGGCGGCGGGGGGCGTTTTTGTTGCCTGCTATTTGGTGTTGGTTGCCTGTTGCTTGGCGTTGGTTGCTTTCGGCGCGCGCAGCGCGTCGCGCAGGACTTGGGCGAGGTGCAGGGTTTTGATGGGGCGGTCGCCTTTCGCGGCGAGGCCGGCGAGGCTCATGAGGCAGCTTTGGTCGATGGATACGATGTGGTCGGGCCGGGCGGCGAGGATGTGGTCGAGTTTCAGGTTGCCCACGGCTTGCGAGAGGTGGGGGAAGGTCACGGAAAAGGTGCCGCCGAAACCGCAGCATTGCTCGGGTTCGTCGAAGGGGACGAGGGTGAGGCCGTCGATGGAGTTGAGGAGCGTGAGCGCGGCGGCGCCGGTGGCGGCGCCGCGCGCGTGGCAGGAGCGGTGAAAGGCGATTTTGGCGTCGAAGCGTCCGGGCCATGTGGTGACGCCGAGGGCGTTGACGATGTAGTCGGCGAGTTCCCAAGTGCGTCCGCCGACCTGCCGGACGGCGGGAAGATCAGGCTCGTTTTCAAAGGCGAGTTGCGCGCCGTGAAACAGCATCGCGGCACAGGAGGCGGAGGGCACGATGATGGGTTCGTCGCCGGCAAAGGCGCGCACGACGTGGCGCAGGACTTTGCGCGCGGCGGGCCAGTCGCCGGTGTTGAAGGCGGGTTGGCCGCAGCAGGTTTGGGCCTCGGGGAAGGCGACGCGGCAGCCGAGGTGTTCGAGCACTTCGACGGTGGCGATGGCGGTGTCGTCGAAGACGGCGTCGCACAGGCACGTGGCCATGAGTTGGACGTGTTTTCCGGTGGGTCGATGGGTGGCGGGCGCGGGCATGGGTGGGCGGCGTTATGGGCGGCGCCGGCGCTGCGGGGGCAGGACGCGGGGCCGGAATGCGAAGTGGGATGCGAGGTTGGCTTTATGATTGAAGTCGCGCAAATGGAAAAATGAGGGCGGGCGAGCGAAATCACTTTGGATTGCACCCGCGTCGAAGCCGCCGCTCATCGCGGCCCAAACAACAACGCCAGCACCGTGTTGAGATCGCCGCCCGCGCGCCACTGGCCGCGCGTTTTCACGGCGAGGGATTTGCAGCGCCACTGTTTTGCCAAAGCCTCGTCCACCGTCAGCACGCGCGCCTCGCCCGGCTTGTAATCCGCCAGTTCGCGCGCTTGCAGCGGCGTCCAGGCGAAGGGAATCCCGGTTTCGTTAAACGCAATCTCCCAGCCGCCCACCTCATCCGCCGCCACCCCGTCCGCCGACACCACCGATACTGGCGATACCACGGCGCGCACCGGCGTGGTGCGCAACGACGGATACCGTTCCACGAAGTCCGGCAGACGGCTCCCGCTGGCGATGCGCAGGCGCACCGCCGTTTTCATTTGCCGGAAATAATCCTGGAAATCCGCCACGCCGCCCGCGCGCAGGCGGCGGTAAAAGTCGAGCGGGTCAAGCCCCATCAGGTTCAGGCCGTTCCAGATGCCGTGCTTGTTGGGGCTGCCGAATTGTTGCGCGTCATACCACGGTTGGAAGGCGTCCGTCAGCCGCACGCCGATCTCGAAATGCAAGTGCGCGCGCGCCTTCGGGATGGCCATCACGCTGGCGCTGCGCCCCATCGTGGCGATGCGCTGGCCGCGCGCGACCGCCGCGCCCGGCGCGACGCCCGGCTCGATTGCGCGCAGGTGTGCGTAAAGCGTGTAAACCGCCGGAGTTTCGCCCGGATGCTCGATCACGATGTAACGCCCGTAGCTGCTGTTTCCCGGCAGGGTGCTGACATGCCGCACCACGCCCGGCATCACCGCGAAGACCGGATCGAGCGGCTCGCCCTGCCGGTCGCGTTGCAGCGGGAACAAATCAAGCCCCTCGTGGAAGCGGGCGCCGCCGTTGCGCACGCCGCCATACAAGCCCGACTCGACGATGCCCGAGGCCGTGGGCTGGATGAACGCCTCGATGGGTTTCCCGTCGAAAAAGGCGGTGTTCGGCGTGGGCCAGACAATCCCGGTGCGCCCCGCCAGCAGGGTTGCCGTGAGAAAAAAAGCCGCCGGGAAAAAACAAACGCGCACCGGTTTCATCCCGTCAACAAAACCGGCGCGGCGGGGATTGTCCCGCAAAAAACACGCGCCCCGTCCGAACTGGCCGCGGGCAACGAAACCGGGGTTGCATGGATCGTTTTGCAAGAAACAATCGCACGCAGAAATCGCGCCCGCCCATGCATCCCAAAATTACACTCCGCCAAAAAACAAACAGCTTGTTCCCGGTGCTGTTCGCACTCGCCACGTTCGTGGTGTCGCTTTGCGCGCAAGCCGCATGGCCGGGACCGGACGACATGCTTCAGTCTATCAAACTCCACCAGTCGGCCTCGACTCTCACGCAAACCGACTTCGACCTGATCAAGGCCATCCTGACCAAGAACGCCGCAGCCGCCCGGGACGCGTTGAAGGCGGGCGCAAATCCAAATGCGATGTTCACTAATACATACAAAGCCGGTAAGAGCACCTGCCTGACCGCCGCAATAGAGGAGAAAAATATGGAAATTTTGCGGCTTTTGCTCGAAGCCGGCGCCCGCGTGGAAGCCCCTCCGGGCGCGGAACCGTGGAGTCATCCGCTGACCAAGGCGCAAAACCTCGACTATGATCCAGCGATATTCGACCTGCTCCTTGACTATTGCAAAAAATCTCCCTCCTCCGACGAGGCGGATGGTTATGCATTGGCATTGTTTGCGGAGGTGCGGAGTAATAATACGGCAAGAATCGAACGGCTGCGCCAGCTGGGAGCGAATTTTGCATATGTCAGCAAAAACGGCGGCTGTTTGCCGCTTGCCGCACTAGAGGGCGGGCACTTCGCGCTTGCCGATGAATTGATTGAACAGCATAAAGAACGCCTTCGTTCCTCGCCTCGAAAACTACTGAACCCCGGAGGGCTTTTGGAAGCGGCTGCAGGTCGTCCGCATCGGGAGGCTGAGTTTGCCGAAATAGTAAATGAACTCAATGAACTCGGTTTTATATTCCGAGAACGCGACCAGTGGAATACCTCGTTCGTCCAGCGCGCCGCCAATGCCCGTTTGCCGCTCATCGCCCGCGCATTGGGGATGACGGATGAGGCCGAACTTGCGAAAATCAAACCCTACACAGCCGAGATGATAATCCTTCGGGCAACCCGGCTCGAAGACAGCAAGGAATTTGCGACAGTTTTCGACCAATACACCACGTCGGAAACCCGCAGGCAAATGGCCACCCTGGCACTGGGGTATTCGTTGACGCCGGGGCATATCTTGGCAGGGAACGTTTTTATCAAATCATAAAACTGGGCGCTGATATAAATGGCGCTGAAAAGATAGAGGGCTACGACGGAGAGGCCAGTTCCACTCCGCTGCAAGCCGCCCGCGACCGGGATATGGTTGATTTGCTGCTCTCCCACGGCGCTGATATAAATAAAACCAATGAGGGCATGACGGCGTTGCAGAACGCGGTGCTCAGAGGAAATGTTGATTTAGTCAGGCATCTGCTTTCCTGTGGTGCCAGAGTCACCGATTTTGAAAACAGCCCGTTATTGCTTTCTGTTGTTGCCAACCCACGCAAGGACTCGCAGGGAATGGTCGATGTATTATTGAAGGCAGGGGCCAATCCTTATTCCAAACCGGGAGGAAGCATGTCGGCGGTGGAGTTTCTTGCCGAAAAACGTGACATCGCCGGGCTGCGCCTTCTCGACACCAAGGGCCGGCAAGCCGCGTTGCTGGCGGAATACACACCGCCCAAGGATTCCTCGTTCATCGGCGTTTGGTCAAATGAGAAGGGTGAATTTCAAACGGTCTATATAATATTAAACGAAGAGGGCTTGGGGCTTTTTGGCATAGCCATCAGTCCTGTCGGCTGGTTCCCGTGGAGAATCACCGGCCCAAAACGCGCCGAACTTGAAATGCGCATTGAGAAGGAAACCCACATTATGACGTTCACGCTGAACGACGACGGGACGCTTGATTTGGAGGCTGCGGCAGGCAGGGCACCCATCAGATTAAAACGTCAAAAAGAGAAGGCACTGACGCTGGCGGAGTATGCCGAGAAAAATAAAAAATAACAAGAACTCCGAGAATCGTAATCCTGTCATCCGCTTCGCGAAATTATCAACACCATCCGGCTCCAAGTGTGATTGCGAATGGCGGCAATAAGGGGAAGCCTTGACGGAACGGCGGCGTTCCCGCCACCGCTCTGCTTACCATGCAGTCGCGATGGCGCGGCGCGGCACGACAGGATTCAGGGCACTTTGGGAAACCGTCCTCCACAAGTCCGGCGGCAGAGAGGCCTCTCGGAGTCCTCCGTCACCACGCTCCGATTTACCCATGAAATTCCAAACACCCGGCCCCGCACGGCGGAGGCCTCGGAGAGGCCTCCCTACCGGCGCTTCCGCGCCAGATCGTTTGCGTTGGCGACACAATAAACCCAAAAAGGCTCCAATTCCGGTTGGTAAAGGGGCATTCGGCACGTCGTGTTGCGCACTGCAGAAAAGGGGGCCGGTGGGGGCTGAACAGGTTTAATTCATCGCGATTTCTTTCGCCCGGCGGACGAGGCCGAGGAATTCGCGGCGGCGGCCGTCGGCATCGGGGCCGAGGCCGCTTTCGGCCCAGTCGAGCACTTTGTCGTAGTCCGCGCCGGCCTTGTCCGGCGAGTCGCGCAGCACCATGCCGAACGCCGCCACGGCTGAGGCGAACTTGAAATCGCGGCTCGCGTCGGCAAATGCCCGGCTCGAATTTTCCAGCGTAAACTCCAGCATCTCGCTTTGGTCCGCCGCAGGGGGCTTGAAGCGGATTTTCAGCGTCAGCAACTCGCCCGCCAGCGCCGGATTCACGGGGCGGGGCGCGGCGGCTTGGTATTTCAGCGGTTCGACTGGCGGCACGGCGGCGGCGGACTCGGCGGACGCGGCGGAATCCGCGTCGAGGGGCACGATCTCGTAGAACGCCGTCACGGTGTGGCCCGCGCCAAGCTCGCCGGCGTCCACGTTGTCGTTGTTGAAATCCTCGCGGGCGAGCCGGCGGTTTTCGTATCCGATCAACCGATACGACTGCGCCGCCGCCGGGTTGAACTCGACTTGCAGCTTCACGTCTTTCGCGATGGTGACGAGCGTCGCGCCCGCCTGGCCGGCGAGCATCCGCCGCGCCTCCAGGCGCGAGTCGATGTAGCCGTGCTGGCCGTTGCCTTTGTTGGCCAAGAGTTCGAGTTTCGAGTTTTTGTAGTTGCCCATGCCGAAGCCGAGCACGGTGAGAAACACGCCGGTGCGCGCCTTTTCCTCGATGAGCCGGGCGAGGTCGCCGTCGTTGGTGACGCCGACATTAAAGTCGCCGTCGGTGCAGAGGATGACGCGGTTCGCGCCGCCTTGGATGAAATTGGCCTTGGCGACATCGTAGGCGAGCTGGATGCCCAGCGCGCCGTTGGTCGAGCCTTGCGCCCGCAGCGCGTCGAGCGCCGCGAGGATGTCGCGTTTTTTCGACGCGGGCGTGGAGGGCAGCGCCAGTCCCGACGCGCCCGCGTAGGTGACGATGGCCACGCGGTCGTCGGGCCGGAGCGTGTCGAGCAGCATGCGCATGGCGTCCTTCACGAGCGGGAGTTTTTCGGGCGTGTTCATCGAGCCGGAGACATCGAGCAGGAAAACGAGGCTTACGGGCGGGCGTGTGGCGGTGTCCAATTCGCGGCCTTTGATGCCGATGCGCACGAGCCGGTGCGCGGGATTCCACGGCGCGGCGGCGACTTCCATCGAGGCGGCAAACGGCGCTTCGCCGTCGCGCGGCGGCGGTGCGTAGTCGTAGGGGAAATAGTTGACCAGTTCCTCGACATGCACGGCATCGGGCGGCGGCAGTCGTCCGCCGTCGAGGAAGCGGCGGACGTTGGTGTAGCTGGCCGTGTCCACGTCCGCCGTGAAGGTCGAGACGGGCGC
>JAIRTK010000071.1 GCA_031254955.1 Opitutaceae bacterium | reverse complement strand
ATTACAGCCAGAACGCCCGCTCCACGCTCACCGTCGAAATCGACACCAACCGCATCCCCGACTCGCTCTTCCCCGACCTCCCCTCCCCATTCATCAACATCGCCGGCCCCGCCACCCTCTCCGGCACCCTCATCATCACCGGCACCGGCTTCAATGACATCGGTTACACCGGCGACGGCGGAGGCCGGGCCAGCGAACTCAGCGGCGCCCCCATCCTCCGCGCCATCGGCGGCATCTCCGGCGACTTCAACCGCGTCGAAATCGCCAGCGCCGGCGCCACCGACCTCTCCAACCTCCCCGACTTCATCCGCGGCGGCGGCCTCAAAGTCAACGAAGGCGGCCCCGTCCCCACCCGCTACGACATCGGCTACGGCCTCGCCTGGAACAGCGGCGTCGACGACGCCCACGGCACCTTCACCGTCGAAGCCGGCAAAACCTTCGACGTGGATGTCCAGCTCTCCGACCGCCCCGGCATCGCCTTCGCCTCCGGCTGGGACGGCCAATCCCTCCTCAAACGCGGCCCCGGCACCCTCATCCTCTCGATTGGCAACGCCTACACCGGTGCCACCACCGTCGAAGCCGGCACCCTCCAGTTCGCCGGCCCCGCCGAAATCACCATCGGCGACCTCGTCAACAACAGCGTCATCGACATCCGCGGCGCCAGCCTCGCCACCACCGCCACCACCGGCCCCGCGTTCCGCACCCTCCGCGCCACCTCGCTTGCCGGCACCGGCACCTTCCGCATGGCCGTGGACATTGCGGCCGGGACCAGCGACCACCTCATCATCGACGGCGACGCCATCGGCAGCCACCGCTTCCTCATCACCGGCGGTGGAGCCATGCCCGT
The DNA here is from genome assembly GCA_031254955.1 of Opitutaceae bacterium. Lineage (GTDB taxonomy): Bacteria > Verrucomicrobiota > Verrucomicrobiia > Opitutales > Opitutaceae > Termitidicoccus. The sequence continues at coordinate 8,136 of JAIRTK010000071.1, read as the reverse complement.
CGGCGACGAACCCATGCCCGTCCTCCTCTCCATCGGCGGCGTGAATGACACCACCATCGACAACGAAATCACCATCAACAACGCGCACCACATTGACGGCGCCTTCGACTACGGCATCTTCAATTACCAAGTCGAAGTGCGCGGCAACCAAATCGTCATCGTCAACACCGGCCTCGACCCCGCCGTCTTCGCACCCATCAGCGGCGTCCCCGGCGCCCAAAGCGCCCTCTGGTTCGACCAACAAGACAACCTCTCCCGCCGCCTCGGCGAACTCCGCGCCCCCCGCGAAACCGGCTCCGGCTTCGACCTCTGGACCCGCGCCCACGCCGCCAGCGCCACCATCGGCGGCGGCTCCACCAAAATGCGCCTCTCCGACGTGGACTTCTGGGGCGCCGAACTCGGCGCCGATTACACCTGGATGCTCGACGGCGACCGCGTCACCCTCGGCCTCTTTGCCGGCATCGGCAACGCCTCCCAAGACTTCCGCTCCGCCGCCGCCGGCACCGCCACCGGCGAAAGCGACCTGCTCGGCGCCGGCCTCTACGCCGCCTGGCTGGACGACACCGGCTGGTTCGCCAACGCCACCCTCGCCGCCGCCCGCTACGAAAACAGCTTCGCCGCCACCGACGGCAGCCTCAACCGCGTCACCGGCGACTACGACGAAAACGGCATCGGCGTGACCATCGAAGCGGGCCGCCGCATCCCCCTCAATTTCCTCGGAGACGGCTGGTTTGTCGAACCCGCCCTCCAAGGCGCGCGCGCCCGCCTCACACGAGGCGATTATTTCACCCGCCGCGAGAACGGGGAAAAGTATTTCAGCGTGCACGGCTCCGCCGCCAACATCACCCGCCTGCGCGCAACCCTCCGCGCCGGTCGCGCCTGGGCCATCGGCGCCGCCGGCTGGCTGGAAATCGCCGCCCGCGCCTCCGCCCTCCACGAACGCAGCTCCGGCGGTGAAATCACCATCGCCAGCGCCGCCGAAAACCGCTGGCGCCCCAACCTCGACGGCGACCGAGGTGAAGCCGGCCTCGGCCTCTACTGGCGCCCCTTCGCCACCGGCCAGTTCTATTTCGACTACGAATACGCCGCCGGCAACAACTACGAAAAACCCTGGTCCCTCAGCCTGGGCTTCCGCCTCTCTCTCTAAAAAAAATAACTCCTCCTTCAACGCATTAGGAACCAGTAACAGGAGCTAGTCATAGACTAGACCTTTTCGGTTCATCCATCGCCACCGCAAGATACTTTGGCGCTTCCGCGCCAAATCTCTTGCGGTGGCGACATAATAAATCGAAAAGGCCCTATACTACCCTTTCCCAGTGAACAGGACCCTTTAGAAGCAGAGCCATGTAGGGGCTTCGCTTGCGAAGCCCGTTGCTGGTGCACGGCCTTTGCTGGCTCACGGTTATCAAGCCGGGCGTCGCAAGCGACGCCCCTACAAAAGAGTGATGTTCATTGGGAATGGGTATAATCTATTTTCCATTGGGAAATAGTATTATACCATTTCCGAACGAGATTTATATTTTAGGTAGGGCGAGGATCCTGCCTAAAGTCTAAAAATGCTTCGGAACTGGTATTATAGGGGGCGCGAAAGGGGGTCAGATCAGGCCGAGCTTCATTTTGCCTTCCTCGCTGATCATCGACTGGTTCCACGGCGGCTCCCAGGTGATGCTCACGTCGGCGTCGCTGACGCCGGGGACGAGGAGGATTTTGTTTTTGGCGTCCTCGGCAATCGCCGGTCCCATGCCGCAGCCGGGGGCGGTCAGCGTGATGGTGACATGGACTTTGTAGGCGGGGGCGGCGTCCGGGGGCGCGCCGGGGGCGGGCGGGTGTTTGTCCACGTCCATGGTATAGACGAGGCCGAGGTCCACGATGTTTACCGGGATTTCGGGGTCATAGACTTTTTTGAGCTGGTCCCAGATCGCCTCGGGGTTGGGCGCGCCGTCCCCAAGCGTGGGGGCGTGGACGGCATCGTCGCGCACGGGTTCGCCGAGGGCGTCGCCGTCTTTGGCGTCGATGCGATAGAGGCCGGAGTCGGTGAGCACGGTGTAGCTGCCGCCGAGCGTCTGGTGCAGGTGGATGCGCGTGCCGGCGGGCAGGAGTTGTTTGTCCCCGCTGGGGATTTGCGTGGCGGTGAGGTCACGGGTGAGGTTGCGGTCTTTGGACATGGCTATTGATTATTGTTTATTATTTTCCAATCGCGGAAGAGCGGATGGACGGAAGGACGGAATTTTAAGGCGAACAATCATGATAAATATTTTTTATATTTTTGTGATTAAGGGCTGTTTGAAAAATCCGGTTTAATCGCGGAGGCGCGGAAGGATGGAAACGCGGAAATTATACCATTTCTTAATGGAAATCACACTAGGGAAGCCGTTAAGGGTAGGGCGAGGCGGGACGCCGAGCCGTGGGAGCCGCTCGCGGCTCGGCGGGACGCCTCGCCCTACCTGAAGGGGGATTTTCATTCGCAAAGGGTATTGTTTTGTAACGATTGGTTTTCATGAAATTCCGCGTTTCCGCCTCTCCGTGTTTCCGCGATTAAATCGAATTTTTCAAAACTGCCCTTAAAATTATGTTTTCCAAAGGTGTCTTTTCCAAAAAATATTATTTCGTGTTTTCGCGATTGGATTTTATTTTTTGAACTTTGTTTGGATGAGTGCGCCGAGGATGGCGTGGAGTTCCTCGTTTTCGAGTTTGTCCAGCACTTCCTCGAAGAAGCCGGCGACGAGGAGTTCGCGGGCGTTTTCGGGGTTTATGCCTCGTGACCGGAGATAAAATTCCTGCTCGGCGGGGATGCGGGCGGTGGTCGCGCCGTGCGTGCAGCGAACGTCGTTGGCTTGGATTTCCAGGCCGGGGAGGCTGTGGGCTTCGGCTTCGTCGCTGAGCATGAGGTTGCGGTTGGATTGGTAGGCGTCGGTTTTTTGCGCGTCGGGTTCGACGATGATGAGGCCGGAGAAGATGGTTTTGGCGGTGTCGAGGAGCGCGTTTTTATAGAGGAGGTTTGAGCTGGCGCCGGGCGCTTGGTGGGTTTGGAGGGTGCGCTGGTCGAATTGTTGGGCGGCGGAGGCGACGGTGAGGGCGAGCATTTCGGAGTGCGCGCCGGGGCCTTGGAGGCGGGAGTGGGATTCGTGGCGGGCGTGGCGTCCGCCGAGGTGGAGGTTGAGGGAGAGGATGCGGGCGTCGCGTTGGGCGACGATGGAGTTGGTCTGGAAGGCGAGGGTGGCGGAGGACCAGGTTTGCGCGCCGATGTAGGCGAGGTGCGCGGCGGGGCCGGCGTGGAGGTCGTTGACGCCGGAGGCGAAGTGGCGGGAGGCGGGTTCGGCGCTGGTGAAGTGTTCGACGAGGGTGGCGCGGGCGTTGTCTTCGAGGATGGCGAGGGTGTGGGGGTAGAGGGCGGCGGTGTCGCCGGCGGCGATGTGTTCGAGGAGGAGGGGGGCGGCGATGGTGATGTTTTTGGGGACGTAGAGGAGGGCGCCGCTGGTGGCGAGGGCGGTGTTGAGGGCGGTGAATTTTTCGCTGCCGAGGGCGACGTTGTGTTTCTGGAGGTAGGTTTGGATGAGGCGGGGGTGTTTTTGGATGGCTTCCTCAAGGGGGCAGTAGATGACGCCTTGCGCGGCGAGGTGGGCGGGGAGGGGGGCGTGGCGGGCGAGGCGGTTGTTGACGAAGGAGATTTCGGCGGCGCGGGCAAAGCGCGGGAGCGCGGCGGCAGTGGCGGGCGTGGCGATGGCAGACGCGGCGGTGGCAGACGTAGCGGTGGCGGCGGGCGGGAGGGCGGCGGGCGGGAGGGCGAGGGTGTAGCCGTCGAGGGAGAGGGCGGCGGTGTCGGAGAAGCGCCAGCGTTCGTCGGTGCGGGCGGGCATCGGGTGGGCGAGGAACTGGGTCCAGGCGGCGTGCCGGGTGTCGAGCCACCATTTCGGGAGGCTGTCGCGCGAGGCGAGGTGGGCGGCGAAGTCGAAGGTGGCGGCGGCGTTGGCGGTGAGTGGGTCGGCGGAGGCGGGCATGGTTGAATGCGGAATGGGAATTGCGGAGTGGCGCGGGGGGAGGGGGAGGTGGTGGTGCGGGAGGTGGTTGCGGCGGTGGTGGGTGTGGCGGTGGTGGGTGTGGCGGGCTTCGCAAGCGAAGCCCCTACATTAGCCATGAATGGGAATTGCGGAGTGGCGCGGTGGTGGTGATGGTGGTGTGGGAGGTGGTGGTGCGGTGGTGGGTGTGCGGCGGGCTTCGCAAGCGAAGCCCCTACATCGGCCAGATTAGCCGACGGAGCCTTCCATTTCGAGTTCGATGAGGCGTTTGAGTTCGACGGAGTATTCCATGGGGAACTGGCTGGCGAGGTCGTTGATGAAGCCGTTTACCGCGAGGCTCATGGCTTGGGCTTCGGTGAGGCCGCGTTGCCGCATGTAGAAGATCATGTCTTCGCTGACTTTCGACACGCTGGCTTCGTGCTGGGTGGCGTGTTTGTCGCCGCGCACGGTGATGGCGGGATAGGTGTCGGTGCGGGAGTTGGTGTTGATGAGCAGGGCATCGCACTCGGTGTTGTTTTTGCAGCCTTTGAGGTGTTTTGGAATATGGACCTGTCCGCGATAGGTGGCGCGGCCTTGGCCGACGGAGATGGATTTGGATACGATGGTGGAGGTGGTCTCGTCGGCGGCGTGGATCATTTTCGCGCCGGTGTCTTGGTGCTGGCCGTCGTTGGCGAGGGCGATGGAGATGACCTCGCCGCGGGCCTTGCGGCCTTTGAGGACGACGCCGGGGTATTTCATGGTGAGGCGGCTGCCGATGTTGCAGTCGATCCATTTGATTTCGGCGTCTTCGAGGGCGAGGCCGCGTTTGGTGACGAGGTTGTAGACATTGGGCGCCCAGTTTTGGACGGTGATGTATTGGATTTTCGCGCCTTTGCAGGCGACGAGTTCGACGACGGCGGAGTGGAGCGTGGAGGTGCTGAATTTCGGCGCGGTGCAGCCTTCCATGTAGGTGACTTCGGAGCCTTCGTCGCAGATGATGAGGGTGCGTTCGAACTGGCCGAAGTTTTCGGCGTTGATGCGGAAGTAGGCTTGCAGGGGTTGCGCGACTTTCACGCCGGGCGGGACGTAGATGAAGGAGCCGCCGGAGAAGACGGCGCTGTTGAGCGCGGAGAATTTGTTGTCGCCGGTGGGGATGACTTTGCCGAACCATTTTTTGAAGAGGGCGGGGTGCTCGCGGAGCGCCTCGGTGGAGTTCATGAAGATCACGCCTTGTCGGGCGACGATTTCCTTGATGTTGGAGTAGGCGGCCTCGCTGTCGAATTGCGCCTCCACGCCGGCGAGGAACTTGCGTTCTTGCTCGGGGATGCCGAGGCGTTCGAAGGTTTTTTTGATGTCGGCGGGGACTTCGTCCCAGGTGCGTTTGGGTTTCTGGCCTTGGGCAAGGTAGTAGCGGATTTTGTCGAAGTTTATGTTTTCGAGGTCTTTGGTGGCCCAGTGCGTGGGGAGCGGTTTGGAGAGGAAGGTTTTCAGTGCGTGCAGGCGGAAGTCGAGGAGCCAGGGCGCTTCTTTTTTCACGTCGCTGATGTAGCGCACCGTGTGTTCGCCGAGGCCGGAGCCGGCGTCGTAGTCGTATTTCACGTCGTAGGTGAAGTTGCCGAGGGACTGGTCGATGCCGAGGGTGGGGTTTTCGTCGGTGGCGGCGGTGGCGGGTGTGTCGGTTTGTGGAAGTGGTTGCATGGTGAATGCGGCTGGGCCGGATGAGGCTGATGGGTCGGGTGGGAAACGGATGGCGGCGGAAAAGGGGGAGGCGGCTCAGGCGGAGGCGGCTCAGGCGGAGGCGGCGGCCAGTTCTTGTTTGATCCAGTCGTAGCCTTTGGCTTCGAGTTCGAGGGCGAGGTGTTTGTCGCCGCTTTTCACGATGCGTCCGTCATACATGACGTGCACGTGGTCGGGGATGATGTGGTTGAGGAGGCGCTGGTAGTGGGTGATGAGGAGGACGCCGAGTTTGGGGCCGCGGAGTTGGTTGACGCCTTCGGCGACGATTTTGAGGGCGTCGATGTCGAGGCCGGAGTCGGTCTCGTCCATGAGGGCGAAGGCGGGTTCGAGCATGGCGAGTTGGAGGATTTCGCAGCGTTTTTTCTCGCCGCCGGAGAAGCCTTCGTTGACCGCGCGGGAGGTGAATTTGCGGTCGATTTTGAGCAGGTCCATTTTTGAATAGAGGCGTTTGTAGTAGGCGGTGGCGTCGAGGTCTTCGCCTTCGGGGAGGCGGGCTTGAAGGGCGGCGCGGAGGAAGTTGGCGATGGAGACGCCGGGGATTTCGCTGGGGTATTGGAAGGCGAGGAAGAGGCCGGCGCGGGCGCGTTCGTCGGGTTCCATTTCGAGGATGGAGCGTCCGTCGAGGAGGATGTCGCCGCCGGTGATGGCGTAGTCGGGGTGGCCGGCGACGGCTTTGGAGAGGGTGGATTTGCCGGTGCCGTTGGGTCCCATGATGGCGTGGACTTCGCCTGAGCGGATCGTGAGGGTGACGCCGTTCACGATGGGTTTGTCTTGGCTGTCGGCGAGGGCGACGCGGAGGTCGCGGATTTCGAGGGTGGGCATGGTGGAAGCGGTTGAGTTTGAGTTTAAGTTCAAGCGGGAGAGGGAGAGGGAGCGGGAGCGGGAGTTGAGGACGGCGGGGAGGGGCGGGGCAGGGTTATTTGTCGTCGCGTGCGGCGTGGCCGCGGAAGGTGATGTCGATGGCGTCGGCTTTGTAACCGGGGGGGAGGGTTTTTTTCAGGGCGGCGAGCAGTTCTTCGGGGATATCCACGTCGTGGGTGGCGCCGGTTTCTTTGTCGTGAAAGTGGGCGTGGGGGTGGAGGTTGGGGCAGTAGCGGGTGGGGGCGCGGTCGAAGTTGACGGCGCGGACAAGGTCGCAGTCGATGAGGGTTTCGAGGCAGTTGTAAACGGTGGCGAGGGAGATGGAGGGCATCTCGGATTTCACGCGGGCGAAGACTTCGTCGGCGGTGGGATGGTCGCGGCGGGCGAGGATTGTCTGATAGACCAGCTCCCGCTGCGGGGTGGCGCGCAGCCCGCTGTCTGCGAGTTTGTGCGCGAGGCTGTCGGAGTGATGGCGGGCGGAGGACATGGGCGGCGTGAGTGCGTGGAGTGGGAGTGCGTGGAGTGGACAGGTAGATTGGAGTGGGACTGAATTTCAAGTGAAAATTGGAATAATTCCAAATTAAGAGTAGTTTTTACTTTTATCTGCCCTGTTTTTTTCTTGGGGGCGGGTAGGGGCGGGTAGGGTAGGGGAATGGAGGGGGGCTGTGCCGCGCGGGGGGCCGGTCAGCGCGGGGGGCGGCTGCCTTGTTGTTGCTGCTGGGCGGCGGCTTCGCGGGCCGCGCGGCGGCGGGCGACTTCGGCGCGGATGGCTTCGAGGCGTTTGGCATCGTCGCCGGTGGTGACGCGTTGCGTCGGGCGGGCGCCGGGTTGACGCGGCGCGGCGGCGGGCGCGGGGGTCGCCGCGATGACGTTGCCGGCGCCGAATTTCGCTTCCTTGAGGCCGAGGGTCTGGCGTTTGCCTTCGTAATCGACGATCACGGCTTGCATCGCGGAGTCGTAGGAGAGGATTTTGTAGGGCGCGTCTTTTTCGCCGATGCGCACCCAGGCGCCTTGTTGCTTGGTGGGTTCGTAGATGGCGAAACGCAGTTCTTCGGCGTCGGCCACAAGTCCGCGAAATTCAATGGGCGTGGATTCGGCGGGTTTTTGGGTCGCGGAAGCGCCGCCGCCGGGCGGGAGGAAGGGGGATTCGGTCGAAACGCCCACGGCAAGCGCCGTGCCGCCGGACAGGAGCAATGCGAGGAGGAGTCCGGGGAGGAGTCGTGCGGTGAAGGATGCGGAGGTCATGGCAAAACGGGAAAAGCTCGGGGGAAGCAGGGTGGGGTGGCGTGGGCGGTGGGGGCGCTGAGGGGCGGTGAGGCGATGAGGGCGGTGGGGGTGGCGTGGCGGTAGCGGTGGGATGGGGCGGCGGGAGCGATGGGCGTGGGGCGCGGGAGCGGGCGTGGGAGCGGGAGCGGGAGCGGCGGGCGTGGGAGCGGCGGAGCTGAGGGCGGCGGGAGCGGCGGGTGTGGCAGCGGTGGACGGTAGTGGCGTGACGGCGGCGGTAGGGCCGGTGGACGGGAGCGGCGGGCGTGGGTTTAAGGGC
>JAIRTK010000001.1 GCA_031254955.1 Opitutaceae bacterium | reverse complement strand
GCTACGGTGGCGGCGTGTAACATCAGTTTAGGTTTAAGTGGTGTGGGCCGGGATGCGGGAGGGGGGGATGGGAAGGGGGGGATGGGAGGGGTTGGTAAAGGGGGGCGCGGGCGCGGCGCGTTTTTTTCATTCGTTGTTTTTTTGGCTCACCAGAGCAGCGAGGCGTTGAGGTGGACTTGGGAGTCGTTGCGGTGGATGTCGCGGAGGCCGGTGCGGATGGGTTTTTGGGCGAAGCCCCAGTCGCAGCGGATGTTGAGGTGGCCGAAGAGTTGGGTCTCGATGCCGGCGCCGATGCTGGTGAGCGAGAGGTCGTGTTCCCAGAGCATGCGGCGGATGATTTTGACGCGGCCCGCGTCGGCGAAGAGGCGGATGACGAAGTCCCAGTCGGGCAGGGAGTGGAGGCCGGGGGCGCGCCAGTTGAAGGGGATGCCGAAGTAGGCGGGGGGGCGGGCGTCGCCGCGGTCGCGGGCGAGTTCGGTGTAGGGGCGGAAGAGGCGGGGGAGGTGCAGGCGGTATTCGAGGGTGCCCATGAGGACGTTGTCGCCGGAGGCCACGGAGTCGGGATAGCCGCGAACCGAATACATGCCGCCGATGGTCATTTGTTTCTGGGGGATGACGCGTTTGTTGTCGGCGACTTGCTGGCCGCGGGCGGTGAGGGCGATTTCGTGGGCGCGGGCGGATTTGCGCCAGTTTTCGCCGGTGTAGAATGTTTCGCCGAAGAGGAGCGGTTCCATATACATGGAGTGGCTGAGGTCGAATTGGAGGACTTGGTAGCCGGATTCGGTTTCAAAGCGGCCAAACGCGGAGCGTTCGGCGAGGGTGAGGCCGGTGTCGCCGTTGAAGTTGGTTTCGTAGGCGAGGCGCAGGGCGGTGCGCATGTGGTCGGTGTTGCGTTCGAGGCGGAGGGCGAGTTGGGCGGCGATGAAGCCGGTGTCGCCGGGGCGCGGGAGGATGGTGTTGTTGACGTAGTGGGTCTGCCAGGTGAGGCCGGGGGCGAGGTCCACGGAGATGTCTCCGAGGCGGAGGGGGCTCCAGACGAGTTCGAGGCCGGCGGCGATGGAGTGGCCGGAAAATTTGTCGAGGTTGATGCTTGTGGCTTCGGAGGAAAATTCGCTGTAGGCGCCGAAGAGTTTCGCGCGGAGGGTGCGGGGGTAAATGAGCGGGAAGTCGTAGCTGGCGGAGGTGGAGAAGCCGCCTTTGAAGGAGCCGGTGCTGAGGTCGAGCAGGAGGGTGTCGTCGCGGTTGGCGAGTTGGTAGTAGGCGAAGCCGAGGTGCTGGCGGAGGTCGTCGGTGGCGTCGGAGCCGGAGTTGGATACTTGGAGGTAGGCGAACCAGGGGCGGCGTTCGGAGACGAGGTAGTCGAGGGTGACTTCGCCGGGGGTGGCGCCGGCGGCGAAGGAGGCGTCGATGCGGCGGGCGGGGTGGCGGTTGAGGTCGAGGAGGTAGTTGTCGAGGCGTTTTTTGAGGAGGGGGCTGCCGGGCGCGCCGTCGGCGCCGGCGCGGAGCGGGGAGTGGGAGAGGATGTTGCGGTGGATGCGGTGGCCGAGGGCTTCCCGAGGGGGGACGCGCGTGCCTTTCGCGACGGAGCGGACTTCGCTGACGCGGCTCACCCAGACGACGAGGCGGAGGGCTTTGCGGGCGGCGGGGCGGTAGTCTTCGTGGGTCTGGGGGTCGATGTCCTCGCGGTCAACGACCACGAAGACGCCGAAGAGGCCTTGGCGGTTGTAGTGGGCGGCGATGGTTTGGAAAATCGAGACGAGCGCGGATTCGGCAAAGCGTCCGCCGGGGAACTCGTCGCCGAGCCTGAGCGGGGCGGCGGCGGGGGCGTCCGCCGCCGGCGCGTGGTAAACGCCGTTGGCGAGGGAAAGCGGCACGGTGATGTCGCGCAGCGGGGCGAGCGTGGCGGGGTCGTCGGCCGCGGCGCCGTAGGAGAACTCGAAGCGTTCGATGGCGAACACCGACGGGGCGGATGGGGCCGGGGCGGATGGGGCGGACGGGGCGGGGGTGGCCGGGGTGGCTTGGGCCGGGGCGGCTTGGGTGGCTTGGGCGGACAAATCGCGGGCCGGGAGCAAGAGGGCGGAAAGGATTATGATTGCATAAGTGATGTTGCGCGGGAGCGGTCGGGGGTCGGGAGGGACGGTCTCCGCGCAGTCCGTGGCGCGGGGCGGCGGCGGTGACGAGGGCGGCGGCGGCGGCGATGGAGGAGGAGGAGGGGGCGACGACATGGGAGGCATGGGAGAAATGGGAGGCATGGGAGGGATGAGAGGCTTGGGAGGGATGGCGGTTTCCGGGGTGATGGCGGCGGGTTTTATGGCGACTTGTTTTTCATAGGGCGGTTTGAAAAATCCGGTTTAATCGCGGAGGCGCGGAAGGATGGAAACGCGGAAATTATTTTGTAACGCTTGGTTTTCATGAGATTCCGCGTTTCCGCCTTTTCGTGTTTCCGCGATTGAATCGGATTTTTCAAACCGCCTTGTAGTTGGGTTTTTGCTAAACCGGCATCGGGTGAAATCCGGGCTGAGGCGCGGCGGGCGGGCGGGCGGGCGGCGGCTTGCAGGGTCCGTTATATTAATTTCTTTTTTGCACATAGTATAAAATAATCCGTGTTTGAATCGCCGATTGGTGCGTGCCAATCGTCGATTGGAGCGTACCAATTGGCGATTGGAGCGTGCCAATTGACGTTTGGAGCGTGCCAATCGTCGATTGGAGCGTGCCAATTGGTGATTGGAGCGTGCCAATTGACGATTGGAGCGTGCCAATCGTCGATTGGTGCGTGCCAATCGTCGATTGGTGCGTGCCAATCCCCGATTGGTGCGTGCCAATCCCCGGCCAATCAAGGGGATGCCGGGAAATCCAACATGCGCCAAAAGGGGGAGTCGAAGATGGGCGGAAGCGAGGGATGTCGTCAACGGGGCGATTGTTACAATGGCGGGGTATTTTTGTAATTTTGGATTGCATAATCGCCTGTGGATTATCCGCCTAGGAGTTTTCGGAGGCCGGCGAGCAGGCCGGCGGGGCGGACGGCCTCCCGCACGGCGGCGGAGCGGGATAGGAGCGCGAGCGCGCGGTCGCGGGTCGGCGCGAGGTGGAAGATGCCGCGCGCGGGGATGCCGTTGGCGTCGGCGGCGGCGGTGATTTCGGTCGCGAGGCGTTCCGCGTGCGGGGCGAGCGCGTAGGGGACATCGGTCACGAGGGGAATCCCCGAGCGACCGGAGCCAAGGCAGAGGAAATGCGGGCTGTCGGGTTGTCCGAAGATCGTGTCGATCCAGTCCGCGTCGTTGCGGGCGAGGTGAAGCACGGGGAATTTTGCGTCGAGCTGGGTGAGCCAGAAGGCCGTCCACCAGAGCAGATTTTCATCGGCGCGCGGCGAGGCGGCGGGCAGGCGCAGCGCGCAGCCGGGCAGCGGGCGCGGCGAGGCGGCGGGCGCGAAGCCGTGCAGCCGGCCTTCGATCACGTGCAGGATGCGCATCCAGCCGGCGAGGGTGATGGCGGGCCGCAGGCCGCCGGGCAGCGGCGGCGTCGCGTCGGTGTCCGGGGAGAGGCGGGCGGCGAGCGCGGCGCGGCCTTGGGCGATGGCTTGCCGCACGTCCGCGACCGTCGCGGCGGAGCGTCCGGCGCGGGTGATTTCATCGAGGGTGGAAAAGCAATCGCGCACCACCACCGCGACCGGGGCGCCGATGATGTGCGCCATGACGACAAACGGATAGCGTGTGCGGCCTTTTCCGTCGCTCGACGAGACGAGGCGTCCGAGCAGGCATTCCCCGGTCCGGTGCCAGAGCAGCCAGTGGTCGTAATTTCCGCATGGGGGCGTGGACGGCAGCCGGTCCCATGCGCCGGTGTCGATCTGGCCGGAAATCCCTTCAAGATAAAGGTGGCGTTTCGCTTCGATGAGCGTGGCGGTGTCGAGGCCGATGTCTTCCATGTGGTCGTTCCATGCCGGGTGTTTGCCAAACGCGGCGAGATGCAGGCGCGCAGGCGTGCCGCGGTGGTGCGCGCCGATTTCTTGGTGCAGGAAATCTTGAAGGAAATCAGGCATCGGGGGCGGCGGGGGCGGGCTGG
>JAIRTK010000573.1 GCA_031254955.1 Opitutaceae bacterium | reverse complement strand
CCGGTTTTGTTGGGGAGCCGGCTTTTCGGTCAGCCTTCGGCGCGGGTTCTGGCGTCCGACTCGATGAGCGCTTTTACGCGGTCCAGTTCCGCGCGGACTTTTGTCTTTATTGTCGGCAGGTCGGCGGCGCTGGCGACTTTCGACTGGGCGAAAAGATAGAATTTGATTTTGGGTTCGGTGCCGGAACCGCGGGCGGCGAAACTGTAGCCGTTCGCCAGCGTGACGAAATAGAGGTCCTGGCCCGGGATGCGTTCGCCGTCGGCATCGTTGATGGTTTCGCGGCCAAAATCCTGGAACCGGGTCACGGCTATGTCGCCGAATTTTTGCGGCGGGGACGCGCGGTAGCCGTCGAGGATGCGCTTGATTTTGGCCGCGCCGCTCGCGCCTTCGTAGTAGATGTTGATCACGCCTTCGAGGTAGAAGCCGTGCTTCAGGTAGATTTCGTCGAGATACTCGGTGACGGTGAGGCCGCGGTTTTTCACGAAGGCGCAGAGTTCGGCGAACATGAGGCAGGCGGCGTTGCCGTCCTTGTCGCGCACGCAGTCGTTGCCGAGGTAGCCGTAGCTTTCCTCGCCGCCGAAAAGGTAGAAGGTGCTGTGCCGGAGGAGGAGCCGGGCGCGCGTGGCGAATGGCGTCGCGTCGTAATCGAGGGCGATGCCTTCGGCGGCGAGGAGTTTTTGTTTCAATTGTTCCTCGTAGCCGCGAAGTTTGGCCGCGATCCATTTGAAGCCGGTCAGCGTGTTGATGACTTTCACGCCGTGGTGGTGGCCGATGGCGTCTTGCAATGGCGAGGTCACGAAGGTTTTCACGAGGGCGGCGGAGTGGGTGCCGTCCTTGGGAATCCAGCCGAGTTCTTTGTATTTGGAAATCCGATACTCGGCGAGCATCGCGCCGATCTGGTTGCCGGTGAGCAGTTCGAGTTTGCCGGCGCGGTTGCGGGCGGCGACGCCCATGCGGTCGCAGTCGGGGTCGGTCGCGAGCACGGCGTCGAGGCCGCGGGCGTCGGCCAGTTCGATGGCTTTGGCGAGCGCCTCGGCGTTTTCGGGGTTGGGCGACTTGACCGTGGGGAAACGCGGGTCCAGCGCGGCTTGCTCCGGCACGGTGTGGACTTCCACGCCCGCGCGTTCGAGGAGCGGGACGGACGCGACGATGCCGGTCGCGTGGATGTTGCTGTAGGCGACGCGGAGTTTTGCCTTGGCGAAAACGCCCGCGTCGATGACCGCCTTGGCGGCGGCGGCTTGGTAGGCGGCGTCGGCGTCGGCGTTTAATATAACAATACCGGCATCGCGTTTTTTGGCATTTGGTATTCCGGGCTTTGAAATTTTTTGGGGAACCGGGACTGGGGGGTGGGGATTTTCGGCGTCGTCGCCGGTGTTTTCAAGAAACGGAATGACCTCGTCGAGCGGGATGGCGTTGACTTCGGCCACGATGCCTTTGTCGTGCGGCGGCACGACTTGCGCGCCGTCCTCGAAGTAGGCTTTGAAGCCGTTGTCGTGGGGGGGGTTGTGGCTGGCGGTGATGACGACGCCGGCGTGCGCGCGGAGCCAGCGCACGGAGAAGCTGAGCTGGGGCGTGGAGCGCGGGCCGTCGAAGATGCAGGCGGTGCCGCCGAGTTTCGTCCAGGTGGAGGCGGCGAGTTCGCAGAAGTGGCGCGAGAAATGGCGGACATCGTGCGCGATGACGAGCGCGGGCGGCGTCGGGCGTTTCGAGGCGGCGAGGTAGCCGGCGGTGTAGCGGAAGAGGCCGATGGTGGCGCGGACGAGGGTGAAGTCGTTGAGGACGTTGCTGCCGACGGCGGCGTGCGCTGGCGTGCCTTGGGGGCCGGGCGCGCCGGTTTCCGCAGCGGTCGTGACGACGCCGATGGTGCGTCCGCGCATGCCGCCGGTGCCGAATTCGAGGTAGCGGTAGAAGCGGTCGTTGAGTTCCGCCCAGGCGGAGGCGGCGACCAGCTCGTCGATGCTGGCGACGGCCCACGAGGGCAGCGGGGCGGCGAGCCACGCGGCGAGATTTTCGGCGGCGGATGGCAGGAGGTCGCCGGTGATGGCGGCGGATTGGATTTTGTCGAGGGTGGTCATGATTGATTGGGAATAAAATAGCTTTTGATTGCCCACGGAACACACGGAAGGATGGTTATATTAACCAAACAATGGGAAAAATAACATGATATTCAGGAGTAATAAAATTATCGAAAATATCACCGCCCTGCCGGCATGTTTCTCCTTTTTTATTATCGATATCACCATAAAAACAAAAGACAACAGGCTTCCACCAAGAAAGCCCAGCATGACAAGGACTGCCGCGCCAAACCATGCAAACCCAGCCATCCCTTCCAGACTATTATTCCTATTGACGTAAAGGAATTTCAATATTCCAAACACAATCCCAAGAATAGGAGGTAGTATTGTGGCGAGCCACCAATAACCATCCGATTCAAAGGACGCCTCTCCCGCGTGGGGTTTCCCCTTCTCCGTGGAACGGTCATCCGATATAACCCTGAAAGGCGGAGGCAGATCGTTCATATTATTAGACTCCCTGTATTCGTTTTCCGAGTATTCCGTGTGTTCCGTGGGCAAAAAAGTAATTTCCGATTTATTCCAGATACAGCCTCTCGGTGAGGGCGGGCTTCGGGTTTAGTTTTTTCCACGAGTCGGCGAAGGAGTCTTCGTCGTAGCCGAAAAGCGGGGAGACTTCCACGGCGATGGACGGGAGGCCGGTGGTGTCGGTGGCGAGGGCGGCGCCGTTGGTTTTGAGCCAGCGGGCGAATTGGCGGAGTTGGTCTTCGCGGCAGGTTTGGGGCGAGTCGAGACCTTCGGCGTTTTTTACCGGGCTGAAATCGTCGGCGCGGCGGGTTTCGATGACGAGGGCGTTTTTCGCGAAGGGAACCGCGTCGAAAACAAACATTTCGAATTTCACGCCGTTGGGTTTTTCCGGTTTCAGGGGGGCGCCGGCGGCGTCCACGGTCGGGATTTTTTTGTCGGCGCGGTGAAAGGGGAGAGCGAGGCCGGCGCCGCCGGCGGCGATGCGGCGGATGAATTTTGTATCCAAAATATGGATGGCGATGCTGCCGGCGATGTAGCGGAGGCGACCGGTGGCGGGGTCGGTTTCGTCCTGCAAGGCTTTGGGCAGGTCGGAGTATTCGACGACGACGAGGCGTCCGTTTTGCAGGCAGAAGTGCCCTACTTTTTCGGCGGCGTAGGCTTTGGGGATCATTTTGCTGCTCATCTCGGAGTGGCGCAGGAGGTGCCAGCCGATGAAGGCGGGGTCGATGCCGCGCACGAGGGGGTTGTCCACCTGGAAGTAGCTGAGTGTGTCGATGCCTTCGCGGTCCATGAGGTCGAGGGCGCCGCTGCGGGCGAGGGCGCGGAGGGAGCCGCCGTGTCCGTCGGGCGACATGGCGATGTGGTCGGTGGTTTCGAGGAGGATTTTGCCGTTCAGGTCAACGGCGGGCATGCGGCCTTGGCGGAAGAGGTGGACGCGCGCGGGGTCGAGGCCGAAGTGGGCGTGCGTTTTGAAAAAGGTTTCCGTCGCGTCGTGGTTCGCGTGGCTGGTCATGATGAACCAGTGGAGGGGGCGTCCGTAGCGCAGGCCGGCGGCGCGGATTTTTTCGGCAAAGACCTGAAAGAGTGTTTTCTGTTTCAGCGGGGTGACGGGGTAGGTGCCTTTGGGGCCGTTGTAGCCGAGGCGGGTGCCTTGGCCGCCCGCGACGGTGAAGGCGGCGACGCGACCGGCGCGGAGGGCGGCTTCGCCGGCGGTTTTCGCGCGTGCCCAGTCGGCGGGGTTGCCGCCGTTTTCGGGCAGGGGTTCGTAGGGCGCGGGGGTGAGGGCGTCGAGATTGACGGCGGGCGTGGGGCTGGGGCTGGAGCCAGGGCCGGGGGAGGGGCCGAGGCCGGGGGAGGAGGAGGAGGGCGCCAGTAGCGTGGCGTTGAGGCGGGCGATTTCGGCGAGGTCGATTTCGGCGGCGTCGGAGAGCAGGCGTTGTTGCGCGGCGGCGTCGATTCGGGAATAGAAGGCGAAGACTTGTCCTTGTCCGGCGCGTTGAAAGGCTTCGATGATGGTGGTCGGTTTCGTGGCCATAATGTCGTGATTGCGTGATGCGCGCCGATTTCAGAAACGCCCGGGCAGGAGGGCAATGATTAACTGAAGTTACGCAGTTCCCCAAGGTGCAACTTCAAACCGC
>JAIRTK010000026.1 GCA_031254955.1 Opitutaceae bacterium | reverse complement strand
ACCCTTTCCCAGTGAACATGACCCCTTAGAAGCAGAGCCATGTAGGGGCTTCGCTTGCGAAGCCCGTTGCTGGAGCACGGCCTTTGCTGGTGCGCGGACGTTGCTGGAACACGGCCTTTGCTGGTGCACGGCCATCAAGCCGGGCGTCGCCAGCGACGCCCCGGCAAAAGAGGGATTTTCATTGGGAATGGGTATAAAATGCAGCAGACTTGGAAGTCTGCGCTACGACGGAGGCGACGCGTAACACCAGTTATCAACCGAGGTTAACGCGAGGCAGTGCGGATCGTAGAGCACGGGCGGTTCGAGTGGCACGGGCGACCCGCCTGCGGACGGCACTCCGCGCCGCAAACCTCCCGGACTCACGGACGGGGTCGTCCATGCCACGCACCCCAAGCTCCCGGACTCACGGGCGGGGCCGCCCAGGCCACCACGCAACGCCGCCATCGTTTTTTTGGGCAAAAACACAACACTCCGCGCAAGAACCGAGGCGACGCGCACGGCGCGCGCATGATAGTTTTTCACCTTTCGCCATGCACGCATGGCAACCCGCCTCTCCAGGCAAACCATGACAACCAAAGGAGAACCCGACATGACCCAAAAGACGACCGCGGACAACCCAAGCGCCAGGGACGACATTGATAGAAGCCGTCGCGACCTGCTCAAAAACATGGCCCTCGCCGGCCTCGCGGCGGTTTCCCTGCCAGCGGCGGCAGGAAGCGCTCCGGAGCGACCACCAAGACCGCCCGGCGCTGCTCAGCCGCTAAAAAACCCGCGCACCCGTTTTCCCAACAATCAGCCGGCGCAGCAACAGGCATGGCCCGGATTGCAACGCGACATGACGCCGAAACCCGACTGCGGAGAAACGAGTTACCGGGGCGCGGGACGCCTTGCCGGGCGCCGCGCCCTGATCACCGGCGGCGATTCCGGCATTGGCCGCGCCGCCGCCATCGCCTATGCGCGCGAAGGCGCCGACGTGGCCATCAACTACCTGCCGCAGGAGGAACCCGATGCCGCGGAGGTGATTGACCTCATCCGCCGCGAAGGCCGGAAAGCCGCCGCCATTCCCGGCGACCTCCGCACCGAGGAATTTTGCCGGAGCTTGGTCGCGCGGGCGGAACGCGAACTCGACGGTCTCGACATCCTCGTCAACAACGCCGGCTACGGCTGGTTCCTGCCCGACATCCTTGATCATCCGGGCGAAAAATTTGACCGGACGATCAAGACCAATCTCTACGCGCCGTTCTGGTTGTCGAAGGCCGCCATCGCGGTGATGAAGCCGGGGAGCGCCATCGTGTTTTCAAATTCGGTCACGGCCTTTCTGCCGTCCGAGGCTTTTTTGGACTACAGCGCCACGAAGGCCGCGCTCGTCGCTTTTACCTGTGCCCTGGCCAAGCAGGTCGCCAAACGCGGCATTCGGGTGAACGGCGTCGCGCCCGGAGCGATCTGGACGCCGATGCAAGTCTATTTCGAGGCCCCCGCCAATAACGTCGAAAACCTCAACGCCATAACGCCGCTCGGGCGCATGGGACAGCCGGTGGAAATGGCGCCGCTTTACGTCGCCTTGGCGGAAGGGACGAGCAGTTTCGTCACCGGAAGCACATGGTCCGCCAATGGCGGGCGGGTGTAATACCATTTCTTAATCAAAAACCTTCTTAAGAAACCCCCTCCAAGCCGACCACGAATTGTACGGATTTCAACGGATAACACAGATAATCACTTCATTTTCAATTAATTAAGCATCAGTGCAATCCGTTTTATCCGTGCAATCCGTGGTTAAAAGGATTGGTGTAAAGGGTGAAAATGGATGGAAAGTGGTATTAAACCCGAAGATAAAAATAAACTATACGTTTCCGTGCCTGAAAGGGGGGCGTTATTTCATCCGATGCCGCAGGCTTGGCGGGCGCGGGCGAGGATTTGCGCGGCGACGGCGCGGGCGCGGCGGGCGCCTTCGGCGAGGACTTGGTTCACGTAATCGAGGTTCGCCGCCAGTTCGGCGCGGCGGGCGCGGGCTTCGGCGAAGAAGTTCCAGTAGTGCTCGAAGAGCGTCTTTTTCAGGTCGCCGTAGCCGAGGCCGCCGGCGCGGAGGCGTTCTTCGTAGTCTCGCGCGATGGCGGCGGGGGCGACGAGTTTGAGGAGCTGGATGGCGAGGTTTTGGCCGGCGTCGGGTTTCGGCTCCTGCGGCGTGCGGCTGTCCATCACGATGCCCATGATTTTTTTCCGCGTGGCTTTTTCGTCGCCGAAGATGTCGATGGTGTTGCCGTGGCTTTTGCTCATTTTCTGGCCGTCGAGTCCGGGCACGGTGGCGACTTCTTCGCGAATCTCGGGTTGGGGGATGACAAAGGTTTCGCCGTAGGTTTGGTTGAACTTGATGGCGATGTCGCGGGTGATTTCGAGGTGTTGTTTCTGGTCTTTGCCGACGGGGACGAGGTGCGAGCCGTAGAGGAGGATGTCGGCGGCCATGAGCACGGGGTAGGCGACGAGGCCGAAGTTGGGGGCGATGCCTTTGGCGACTTTGTCTTTGTAGCTGTGGGCGCGTTCGAGGAGGCCCATCGGGGTGAGGGTGCCGAGCAGCCAGGTGAGTTCGCAGACTTCGGGGATGTCGCTTTGGCGCCAGAAGATGCTGCGTTGCGGGTCCAGGCCGCAGGCGAGGAAGTCGAGCGCGACGGCGGTGGTGTTTTTGCGGCGTCCGGCGGGGTCGGTGAGTGTCGTCATCGAGTGGTAGTCGGCGATGAAGTAGAAGGCGTCGCCGCGTTGCTGGAGTTCGACGGCGGGTTTGATCGCGCCGAAATAGTTGCCGATGTGAAGCGTGCCGGAGGGCTGGATGCCGGTGAGGATGCGCATGGTGGAATGGGGAGAGGCGAAACGCTCGTTTTTGTGCTCTCTCTTTTCTGGAAGAGCAGAGAGAGGGGGAACGAGTAAGAGTAAGGGATCGATTTGGAAGGAGTAAGAGAAGGTGGGCGATTTGATTAGCGGTTGAGGCCCATCAGGAATTCGGCGTTGGTTTTGGTTTGTTTCAGGCGTTTGAGGAAGGATTCCATCGCGTCGATGGGGGGGATGCCTTGCATGGCGCGGCGCAGGCCGTAGATGCGTTGCATTTCGTCGGGGTGGTAGATGAGTTCTTCTTTGCGCGTGCCGGAGCGGTCGATGTTGATGGCCGGGAAAATGCGTTTTTCGACGAGGCCGCGGTCGAGGTGCAGTTCCATGTTGCCGGTGCCTTTGAATTCTTCGAAGATGACTTCGTCCATGCGGCTGCCGGTGTCGATGAGCGCGGTGCCCATGATGGTGAGCGAGCCGGCGCCTTCGATGTTGCGCGCGGCGCCGAAGAAGCGTTTTGGTTTTTGCAGCGCGGTGGCTTCCATGCCGCCGGACATGATTTTGCCGGAGTTGGAGGCGAGGGCGTTGTAGGCGCGGGCGAGGCGGGTGATGGAGTCGAGGAGGATGACGACGTGCCGGCCCGCTTCGACGAGGCGGCGGGCTTTTTCGCCGACCATCTCGGCGCAGTGGACGTGGTTTTCCGGCGCTTCGTCGAAGGTGGAGCTGACGACTTCGCCTTTGGTGTGGCGGCGGAAGTCGGTGACTTCTTCGGGGCGTTCGTCGATGAGGAGGATGATGAGCGTGATGCCGGGGAAGTTTGCCGAGATGGAGTTGGCGAGGTTTTGGAGGATCACGGTCTTGCCGGTGCGGGGCGGGGCGACGATGAGGCCGCGCTGGCCGAAGCCGATGGGGGTGAGGATGTCCACGGCGCGCATGGAAACGTCTTTGTGGACGCCGGGGGCTTCGAGGAGGATGCGTTTGAGCGGGTAGTAGGGGGTGAGTTCTTCGAAGGGCGTGACTTTGGAGATGTCGTCGGGCGCGCCGTCCATGACTTTGTCGATGCGGATGACGGCGGGGCAGCGTTCGTTTTCGCGCGGGGCTTGCACGAGTGTTTCGATTTGGTGGCCGCGTTTGAGGCCGTAGCGGGTGACGAGGCTGGCGGGGAGGTAGGAGTTTTCGGGATACAGGCGGTAGTTGACGTTGGTGTGGACGATGAAGCCGTGGCCGCGGTCGGTGAGGTCGAGGTAGCCGCGGTCGATGATGGGGGTTTTGCTTTCGGCGGCGTGTTTGAAGACGGCGGCGAGGAGTTGCCGGCGGTTGGGCGCGCCTTCGAATGTGGCGCCGAAGACGCGCGCGGAGGCGGTCAGTTCGGCGAGGGTGAGCGCGTAGAGGCGGTCGAGGTAGATGGGTTCGGCGTCGGGCGTGGTGATTTCGGCGGCGAGGGCGTCGAGCGCGGCGGTGTCGGCAAAGCGGTCGGCGGGCGGGAGTTCGCCGTTGGGCGGTTGGAGGTTGGGCGGGGGCGGCTGCGTGGGGTGTTTGGGCTGGCCGCCGCCTTGGGGCTGCCATTTGCCGTGCTTTTTGGCGAATTTCTCGCGTTTCTTTTTTTTCCAATATGGTTCGTGGGGTTGCTGGCCGTTG
>JAIRTK010000551.1 GCA_031254955.1 Opitutaceae bacterium | reverse complement strand
TTTGTTTTTAGTGGGGTGAAAAATAAAAACAATCTCCGGCATGGCCTGCCGGGAAAATAAATATCATCGGCGGCGGGTTGCGATTTGGGCTGGGCGGTTCGCATGTGCAGAGGGGGGGGCGTGTGCGGGAGCTGTGTGCGAAGGAGGGCCTATGCGGGAGGGGGCGAGGGAGCAGAGGCAGGCGTCGAGAGCGGCGAGTAGCGCACGAAGGAGCTCGTCGAGGAAGAGCGGGCGGTCGGAGAAGGCAGCGATGGCGGATTGCAGGGCGAGGGCGGAGGGTGGAGGGTGAGGGAGGCGGGTTTTATAAGCGAATGTCCGAGGTATCGCGGACGGGGAGGCTTTTTTGTTTTTAGTGGGGTGAAAAATAAAAACAATCTCCGGCATGGCCTGCCGGGAAAATAAATATCATCGGCGGCGGGTTGCGATTTGGGCTGGGCGGTTCGCATGTACAGAGGGGCGCGCGTGTGCGGGAAGGCGTGTGCGGAGGGGCGTATGTGCGGGGGGCGTGGCATGGGGGTGGGCATGGAGTTTTCGGACACGGGCGGGTCGCCCGTGCCATGCGAACTGGCGACGCTGCGCGTCGTCTGCCGGCAGGATGCCGGCGCTCCCAGTCGCTGGCGCGGGGACGGGGGGCCGTGGCATTCTCACGCTTGGGGCACGCTGGCTAGGCGTTTGCTGCGCCATGCGTCTGCTGAGCTAGGCGTTTGCTGCGCCAGCCGTTGGCCTAGGGAGGGAGGGGCGGGGGCGCGCGATGGCGGTCACAGGAATGACAGCGGATGGTAGGGTTTGCCCAGGATGGCGTCGGGCGGGCAGTTGAACCAGCGGTCGAGCACCGTGGCGTAAACTTGGCGGAAATCGGTGCTGAAGGCGAGGTCTTGGTTGCGCTTCAGGTCGAGCGAGGGCGGGGTGCCGTGGAGGCCGCCTTTGATTTTCGCGCCCATCACAAAGAGCGGCGCGGCGGTGCCGTGGTCGGTGCCTTTGCTTTCGTTTTCCATCGGGCGGCGGCCAAATTCCGAAAAGGTCATCGTCACGACTTGGTCGGAAAGTCCGTGCGCTTCGAGGTCTTTTTGAAACGCGGAGAGTCCTTGCGAGAGGGCGCGCATGAGGTTCTGGTGCGGGGCGGCCTGGTTGTGGTGGGTGTCGAATCCGCCGAGGGAGACGAAATACACGCGCGTCGAGAGGCCGGCGGCGATGAGGCCGGCGATGTTGCGCAGGGATTGGGCGAAGGCGCCGCCGGGGTAGGCGACGCCGGGTTTGTAGTCGGTCAGGACTTTCTGGACGCGCTTTTCGGTGACGAGCGCGTCCATCATGGTTTGCTTGAGGAAGCTGTTGTTGTCCTGGCCGCCGGGGTCGGCGCCGGTGGATTCGTTGACGAGGGTTTCGAGGAATTTCAGGTTGTCCTTGTTGCCGCGGCGGCGGAGCAGGTCGGGGTTGAGGCCGAAGGTGGAGTGCGCGCGTCCGGCGAGAAATGATTGCGGAACCTCGCCGCTGAGATGGACGGCGAGCGGGTCGGCTCCGGCGGCGGTGTTCGCCGGGGCGCCGGGCGCGCCGGAGCAGGTGTTGTCGAGGAAGCGTCCGATCCAGCCGGTGGATACAAAGCGGTCGCTGTCGCTGGCGGATTCCCATATCTCGGAGGAGCGGAAGTGCGAGCGGTTGGGGTTGGGGTAGCCGACGTTTTGCACGATGCCGAGCTTGCCTTCTTGAAAGAGCGCGCCGAGTTCCGCGCAGCCGGGGTGCAGGCCGAGGGTGCCGGAGAGGCGCAGGACGTTTTTTTTGTCGATGGCGAGGGTGGGGCGCAGGCGGTAATACTGCGCGTCCTCGAAGGGGATGAGGGTGTTGAGGCCGTCGTTGCCGCCGGCGAGTTGCACGATGACGAGGATGCCGCGGTCGCGTTCCGGCGCGGGTACGGCGGCGAGGGTGGACTGGACGAGGAACGAGGGCGCGAAGCGGCTGAACGCGAGCAGTCCGATGCCGCCGCCGGCGAGTTTAAAAAATTCGCGGCGCGTGGTGGGTAGGGTGTTGATTGGATTTTTCATGAAATGCGGGACGGTTTTGTTTTTAACCGCGAAGGGGCGTGGATATGGGATTATATTGGGAATTTTAAAAATTTATTTTCCAACCGCGAAAGGACGCGAAAGGGCGCTAAATATAAATCGAGGGAAGTGTATGATTTGTTGGGAAAATGTTTTTATAGATTTAGCGGTTTTTCGCGGGGTTCGCGGTTGGTTTGGTTTTTAATTTTTAGAAATTCCTTATTGAATAACCGCGAAGGGCGCGAAGGGCGCGAAGAAGGGGGGAGGTCAGCAGAGTTGATATTCGGGTGATTGTAATAATGTGATGGCGGTGTCGCGGATGCGGGCGAGGACGCGCGCCGGTTGTTGGTTGCCGTCGCCGGCGAGGTGGCGGATGATGCTTTCGCGGTAGCCGGGGGAGACTTTCACGGGCAGAAACTCCCGCAGGAAAATGTCGGCGATTTGCTCCGGGGGCATGTCAACGAAGCGCTGGAGGGTCCGGTTGTTGACGGTGAAGCGGCCGTTTCCGGCGGCACGGGCGGCGTCAAATTCGGCTTTCTCGTCGGCGTTGATTTTCTTTTCGTCGATGGGGGTGAAGAGGCTTTGGGCAAACTGGCGGCGCGCGCCGAGCGTGGCGGAGTTGATCCAGGAGCGTCCGCCGACCCAGCCGCGGACATTGGGCGGGTTGTATAGATGCAGGCCCATCTGGCGGAGCGGCGCGACGGTGAGGCGCGGCGCGGGCGTGACATCGAGGCGCAGGTCTTGCAGCAGGCTGAAATAGTATTGAAGCGGGTTTTTTATAAAATTGCCGCGATAATCGGGCGCGTAGAAGAGGCGGCTGCCGAAGAAGCGATGGGCGAGGGCGCGGAGGTCGTGCTTTTGTCCGGCCCACCACGCGCCGAGCGCGGCGAGCTGGTTTTCGTCGATGGGGTGGTCGGACAAATAAAAGCGCGCCATTTCGCGCGGGACGAAGGTGGCGGCGGCGGGCTGCCGGAAGGCGAGGTCGATGATGTCGTCGCCGGTGAACGCGCCGGTCTGGCCGAAGACGGTCTTGGGGGTGTTGTCGTGCTGTTTGGGGGCGAAATAAAATCCGCCGTCTTTGTCGAGGCGGTAGCCGGTGAAGGCGCGCGCGGCCTCTTTGATGTCTTTTTCGGTGTAGTTGCCTTCGCCGAGGATGAAGAGTTCGAAGAGTTCGCGGGCGAAGTTTTCGTTGGGCGCGTCGCGTTTGCTGGCTTGGAGGTCGAGGTAGCGAATCATCGCGGGCGAGCGGGAGACGGCTTTGGCGAGCGCGGGGGCGGGGCCGAGCGAATGGCGGCGGAGGATGTCGTGATGCGTCCATATCTGGTCGGAGCGGTTTACTTTTTCGTAGCTGACGACGTAGATGTCGCCGAGAAAGAGCACCCATTTTTCCTGCGCGGAGAGTTGCGGGCGGGCGGCGAAGGAAAGCCATTGCACGGCCATGTTTTGGAGGGACTGGCGCGAGCGTTCGCGGGCGATTTTCTGGAGTTCGCGTTTTTCGTCGGGCGTGGCGGCGGTCTTGAGTTTCGCGGCGTGCGCCGGGATGCCGTTTTCGTATTCGGCAACGGGCTTCGGTTTGTCGAACAGGGCGATGGGGGCGGGGAAAAGGCGGTCGAGCGTGGCGGGCAGTCCTTCGTCCACGGCGCGCTTGATGTCGGCGGGTTGCGCGGACCAGGCGGCGCGCCGGAAAAGGTGGCGCGCGGCGGCGGCGTCCCAGTGCGCGGCGGGGAGCGGTTGCCATGCTTCGTGGGGGGAAAGCGCGGAGGCGGGCGGGCGGGCTGATCGTGATGTCGAGGCGCCGGTGGTCGTTTCCATGTCCGTTGAAGACGACGGTTTGGCGAAGTGGTTTCGGTTGCGCGGGGTAAAAGAATGGTGAGGGTTTTTTGGGGGAAATCGTTCTCGTTCTCTTACTCGTTTTCGTTCTCGAAACGCCGGGGAAGTGGAGAGAACGAGAACGAGTAAGAGAGAACGAGAATGATTGGCTAGAGTCCCAGCGCGGTTTTGTAGAGGCGGGGCACGCGCTTGGTCACGGAGCAGAGCGTCTCCCAGGGGATGGTGTCGGCCCAGTGGCTGAATTCCGTGACGGTAATCTGCGCGTCGCCTTGGCGGCCAACCAGCACGCATTCGTCGCCGCTGGCGACGTTGGGGATGTCGGTGACATCGACGACGGTCAGGTCCATCGTCACGCGGCCAAGCACGGGACAGCGGGCGCCGCGGATGAGGACGCTGGCGCGGTTGCTGATGGCGCGGGGGATGCCGTCGCCGTAACCCGCCGTGAGCACGGCGATGGCGCTGTCCCGCGCGAGTGTGTGCGTGCTGCCGTAGCTGATGCCGGTGCCGCGCGGGAGTTGTTTCACGATGCCGACGCGCGTGCGAAAACTGAAGACCGGCTCGGCGTGGACTTGGGCGAGCAGCGAGTCGCGGCGGGGCACGATGCCGAACTGGAGCAGGCCGACGCGGACGGCGTTGAAGGGGCCGGCGGACTCGAGGGTTTCGAGGCCGGCGCTGTTGTCGGCGTGGATGAAGAGTTGCGAGAGGTCGAGGCGCGGGCAGCAGGCGAGGGCCTTGAGGAAGCGGCGGCGTTGCTCGGCGGTGAAGGCGGGGTTTTCGTCGGGGCTGGCAAAGTGCGTGAACACGCCGCCGAGCCGGATGTGCGGGGCGGCGAGAATCTCGGAGCAGAGTTTTTCGGCGTGTTCGTGCCAGACGCCGAGGCGGCCCATGCCGGTGTCGATTTTCAGGTGGACGGTGACGGGGCGCCCGCTGGCGCGTCCGACGGCGTCGAAGCGGCGCACTTCGTCGCCGGTGGAGACGGTGGCGATGAGGTCGTAGTCGGCGAGGTGGCGGTCTTCCTCGGGGAGCAGGGGGCCGAGCAGGAGGATGGGCCAGCCGGGGCCGATTTCGCGAAGGGCGGCGGCCTCGGCGAGGTTGGCGACGGCGAAGAGGTCGGCGCCGGCGTGCATGAGGCGCGCGGCGGCTTGCGGGAGGCCGTGGCCGTAGGCGTCGGCCTTGACGACGGCGACGTAGCGCATGTGCGGAGGCAGCGAGGCGCGGATGAGGCGGAGGTTGCGCTCCAGCGCGGCGAGGTCGATTTCGGCCCAGCAACGGAGCGGGAGTTGGCTGAAAGGAGGCATGGGGATGGGAAGGGATTGGGAGGAAGGGATTGGGAGGATGGGATTGGGTGGATGGGGCAAGTAACAAGTGGCAAGTAGCAGGTGGCGGGTAGCGGGAGGCAGGTGGCTGGTGGCGGGTGGCTGGTGGGGGGTGGGTGAAGATACAAAGAAAGGAAAAAAAAGGGGAAAAAGGCGGCGGCGGGCAGGTGTTGCGCCTTGTCGCTTGTCACTTGTTACTTGTCACTTGTTACTGTCACTTTCCCGCGTCGCGGGAGCGCGGTGGATTTGCGGGGTCCAGGTTTTATAGGCCGGCTCCTCGTGGAGAAACGCATCCGGTTCGGGCGCGGGCGCGAAGAGCGGCGCGTCGGCGAGCGGCGGGAGCAGGCTGGCGAGAGAGTAGGGGACGGAGCGGACGCGGTGCGCCGGGACAGGGAGCGGCGTCCAGTGGCGGAAATACTCCGGCATGACGAGCGCCGTGGCGGCGTCGGCAGCGCCCAGTTCGGCGGCAGGGACGCGCTGGAGCGGGGAGATGTTTCCCGAGGCATCGACCGCGACGCGGTGCCAGGTGTCGCGGCGCGCGTCGGCGATGACGGCGAAGTCGCGGAGTTTTTCGTCTATGGCAAGGGTCGCGAGCGCGAGCGCGCGGGCGACGAGTTCGAGGCTGCAATACGAATACACGGGACGCGGGCGGAGCACATTCCACGAGCGGATGGCGACAGCCGCGGTGCGGATGCCGAGCAGTGAGCCGGGGCCGTCGCAAAACACGAAGGCGCCCACGTCGTCGAGCCGCGACAGCGCGCCGGCGGCGAGAAGTTTTTCCACCCCGGAGAAAATCGCGGCGCCCGCTTCGGCGTCGCCGGTTTCCCAGCGCGTCCCGCCGCTCCGGGAAAGCAGACCGGTTTGCACGCGCGCGGAGGCGGCGTCGAGCACGAGGAGCACTTGGTGCGCGTCGAGCAGGCCGGCCAGCGAGAGCGATTGGGGGACGGAGGAGGGGCTGGATTGCGGCTGCGGCGCGGACATGGTTGATGGCGTGACGAGAAAGGCGGAAGTGTGATGCCGGATGCGGACGGTTGGCAAGCGACGGTCTGTCCGCGAGGCAAGAAAAAGTTCCACGGCGTCCGGGCGGGATGGCACGCGCAGCCAGTAATTTGTATAACAGGAATCACGTTTGCAATCTTTCGGGCAGGCGTTTTTTTAGCCGGCGATGAAAGTATTTGCCCTGTTCCTGCGCCGCCCCGCGTTTCTCGCGTGCATTTTGGCGGGAGTTTTTAATTTCGGCCCGGGCCTTGCCGCCCAGTCGACCGCCGCTTGCAAGCCGGCGCCGCGCGACGCCGCCAAGGTGCTCACCATCGGCAACAGTTTCGCGAATGATGCGACTTCGTTCCTGCCGAAAATCGTCGAATCCACCGGGCGGAAGCTCGTGCTTTTTCGCGCCAACCTGGGCGGCTGCTCGCTCGAACGCCATGCGCGCCACCTGAACGCCGCGCTCGCAAACCCGGACGACCCCGAGGGCAGCCCGTATCGCAACAACCCCGGCGTGCTCGGCATCACCGGCAAGGACAAGGTCAGCCTGCCCGAGGCGCTTGCCGCCGTGGATTGGGACTTCGTTACGATTCAGGAATGGAGCCAGCGCAGCTACAAACCGGAGTATCAGGAGCCTCACGCGAAGCAACTCATCGACGCTATCCGCAGACTCGCGCCCAAGGCCGAAATCGTCATTCACCAGACTTGGGCCTACCGCGAGGACCATCCCTTTTTTCAAAAAGACGACGGCTTCACCCAGCAAAAAATGTATGACGGCCTGCGCGCCGCCTACAAGGAACTCTCCGCCCGCTATGAAGGGTTGCGCATCCTGCCCTCCGGCGACGCGATGCAGGCGGCGCGCGGCACGCCGCGCTGGCAGTATCGGCCCGATCCGGATTTCGATTTCAAAAACCCGCCCGCCGGACGGCTGCCCGACCAGAAAGGCAGCCTCAATATCGGCTGGCGCTGGAGGAAAGACAAGAAGGGCAAGCAGGTGTTCGGCCTCGACGCCATCCATGCCAACATCGCGGGACGATACCTGACGGGCTGCGTGTTTTTCGAGGGTTTCTACGGAGTCGCTTGCACGGGCGTGACCTTCGTGCCGGATGACTTGACTCAGGATGACGCCGACGACCTCCGCCGCATCGCGCATTCCGTGTCGCTCGGGAAAGGCGCCGCCCGCGCCGTCTGTCCGTCCGCCAAACACACAACCTCCGTCAGCGCCCCCGCCGCCGCGACCCCCGCCGCCGGCCACTGACCTTACCGGCGCCGCGCCCGCGCCATTTTGAAAACGCTGAAAACGCAAATATAAGAGCGCCTGACAATCTTTTTGATAGATGCTCTAAAAACATGTGAATGTTTTGAAAAATTCCAAACAACTTTAGCAAAAGCGCGCAAAAACGGAAACACCAACCTGCTCATTTGATAAAAAACCATCTTTCACGCCATCATCTCCCTGTGTCGCCGCGCCCAAAGGCGTTTTCAAACCGACCTTATACAAATTCATACACACGACCACCCGCCACATGCCAAAAACACAAATCAGTCCGAAGCCCCTCCTTCAGCGTGATTCAATGAACAAACTCGCGCAATGGCTCCTCGCGTCCCTCTGCGGCGCGGTGCTCTTTTTGATCCCTTTCAAGGTCGCCGGCACCGGCTACCTGCCGGGCGACGACGCGCTGCGCCACGCCGCGTTCGCCGTGGACAACCGCACCTGGTCCGAAGTGCTTGTGCTCAACCCGGCCCTTGACCCGAAAATGGACAGCCACCCCGGCTGGCACGCCGCGCTCCGCCTCGCGCGCAAGGCACTTTATATAAATCAGGACGGCCTCGTCGTGCTCGCCTTCACGCTTACCTTCGCCGGTTTCATGATTTCCGGCCTTGTTGCCTCGCGCACCCCCGCCGCGTGGATTGTCACCGGAGCCATCATGCTGATAATCCATCCGGGATTGTATGATCGCCTGCTGCTCGGGCGTCCGTTTGCCATATCCATGTCCGCGCTTGTCCTATTGTTGTTTTTCTGGTCGCGCCCCGAAAAACGCACCTTGCTCAAGGAGGCGCTGGTTACATTCGTGCTGCTGACCGTGAGCGTCGCCATGCACCCCACGGTCTGGTATTTGTGGAGCATCCCCATTTTTGCCCTCTGGCTCGCCGGCAAACGCCGCCACGCGCTCGTCACCGCCGCCTGCGTGCCGTGCGCCATGCTCGCATCCGCCCTGCTGCTGGGCGATTGGTATGATATCTTTGTCTTTCCCTTTTTCGCCATAATAAACTCCATCGGCGCCAATCATATTGTCACGACCAACCTCGTCACCGAATTGCAACCCGGTGTCTCGCCCGTGTTTGGCATCGCGCTCGCCACCGCGATTCTGACCGTGCGCAAATTGCGAGGCGGAAGCCTCGCCGGCGAGTTGCGGCAGGTCGATTTTCTCATCGCCATCCTTGGCTGGCTGCTCGGGCTGGCGATCGGGCGCTTCTGGTATGACTGGGGACTGCCGGCGCTGATGGTCTGGCTGTGCCGTCAACTGGCATTTGTTGACCGGCTGGCCGTGCGTGAAAAATGGATCGCCGGCGCCGTCGGCATGGCCGCGCTTTACCTCGGCATCAGCTCCGATCTGAGCGGGCGCTATTCCAACAATCTGAAAACCATGCTGACCCGCCCCGTCGAGGAATTCCAGGACGCGCTTCCGGATCGCGGCGGCATTTTATACAGTTCCGACATGTCCCCATTTTACAGCATTTATTACCGCCTGCCCCGCGACCACATGTTCCGTTTCATACTCGGCTACGAACCGGGCCTGATGCCGCTGGAGGACCTGCAAACCCTGCGCGCCATTCAGACCACCAACGGCGCGCTCGCCGAGCACGAGCCTTGGTTTGCCAAGATGCAACCCGCCGACCGCATACTCATCACCGCGTTGAACAAGCCGGAAAAGGAAGGCTTCGAGTTCGCGCGCTTCTTCAATTACTGGATTGGCCGAAAACTACCGGAAAAAAACGCCCTTCCAGAGACACCGTCCTTGGAAGCTGAGCCAAAAAATAACTCATGAACGCGTCCGACATCAATATCAACGCCGACGTTGCCACCGACGCCTTTTATGCCGGTGATCTTGAGCAAATGCGCCGCGCCACAAACTATTTGCGCTGGCAAAATCGCATCATATTCCCGTTCCTCGGAAAACATGTATTGGAAATCGGCTCTGGCATCGGCAATCTGACGGTGCCGCTGGCGGAAAAATCCGGAACCGTGCTTGCCATCGAGCCAAATCAGCATTGCTACGCGCGTCTGCTCGAGGCCACCCGGTGGCATTCCAATGTCAAATGCCTGAACATTTTTTCCGAGCACCTGCACAATCACCTGCCACCGGTCGGGAGATTCGACACACTTGTATCAACAAATGTTTTTGAGCACATCCTTGACGACCGCAACGTCCTGCTGGCGGCACTCCCGTTTTTGCGCGATCGGGCCAAAATCATATTGCAAGTTCCCGCTGGCAACTGGGCGTATGGCGAAATGGACCGGCTGCTTGGCCACTACCGCCGTTATGACAAACCGATGATGCGGAGTCTGTTTTCCAGCGTGCCTGGACACTTCATAAAACTTCGATACTACAATCCTCTTGGCATGATCGGCTGGTGGGTGAATACAAAAATAAAAAAAATCTCCCGCCAGAGCGACCGGCAAATCTGGATTTTCGACAAACTCATCCTTCCTCCGCAGGCGCTCGTGGAGCGCGTCGTCCGTTTCCCATTCGGGCAGACCATTTTTGCGGTCTTTGAATATACAAAACAGCCATGAATCCGCCGCGCATCGCCATCATATTACCCGCCTACAACGAAGAGTCGACCGTTGCGGGCACCATACTTGATTTTCACCGGATACGTCCCGACGCCTTGGTCTATGTCATAGACAACAATTCCTCCGATGCCACCAGCGCCGTCGCCAAAAAAGTGTTCGCCGGGCACGGCATCCCCGGCGGTGTTTTCTTCGTCGCCCGCCAAGGAAAGGCCAACGCCATCCGCTGGGCATTCGCCAACATCGAGGCCGATGTCTATGTGATGTGCGACGCCGACTCCACCTATCCCGCCGATCTCATTGAAGACCTGCTCGGCCCCGTGCTCGCCGGCGAGGCCGACATGACTGTCGGCGACCGGATCGGCGGCACATTTTCCGGCTACGCTAGCGCCACCAACCGCAAATTTCACTCGTTCGGAAACAGGCTCATCCGCCTTTTGATAAACAAGCTCTTTCATGCGCAATTAAACGACATTCTCAGTGGCTTCCGCGTGTTCAGCCGCCGCTTCGCACGCAATTTTCCCATACTTAGTGAAGGGTTTGAATTGGAAACGGAAATGACTCTCTTTGCCCTCGACCGACGCTTTGAAATTCGTGAAATCCCCACGCCCATCGTATCGCGGCCCGAGGGCAGCGTGTCAAAATTGAACACCTTCAGCGACGGCATAAAAGTCATGCGCACCATCGTCGCGATTTTTCGCGATTACCGCCCGTTGCGTTTTTTCGGCGGCATAGCAGTGTTCATATTCATCGCCAGCCTCGGCCTTGGTGCGATTCCCGTGTGCGAGTTCATATCGACCGGGAAAGTCCTGCGCTTCCCCACTGCCATCCTTGCCAGCAGCCTGATGTTATTGTCCGTGCTGTTTTTTTCCATCGGTCTGATTTTGCAGACCGTCGAGCGTCACCACCGCCTTTCCTTCGAGCATACCCTGCTCAACTGGGAGCGTTCCGAAAAAAACAAAAACACGGAATGATACAACGCCATGCACCACGTTGCGCATTCCGTGTCGCTTGGAAAAAGCAAAATCAAAGCGACAGACGGACTCGCCATATCCTCCAAGGTATCGCCGAAACCAACGCCTCGCCTCCGTCATCCATCACCACGGCTTCCCTGAAAATTTCAAAGTGGAGTCAGAATCAAAAAAATGAGGAAGCGCGCTCGCGCAAGGAGCGGCGGCGTCCCGCCGCCGGACGCGAGCAACGCGAGCGCCCGTCCCTCTCCCGCCCGTTCCCTCCCCCTCCCGTTCCGTTCCCTCGCGGGCGTTCGCGTTGCCCAAGCGCATACGAAAACGGGCGAGGCTTCGCGCCCGCGCCTCGTCCGGCGGCGGGACGCCGCCGCTCCTTGCGCGAGTGCCCTGGGGGGTGGTGTGTGTGGGGAGGGGGGGAGGCACGACTTTGAATCGCGCATCCCTTTGATGTTTCCCGGACGTTTGCTGTTTGCTGCTCGACGGGAAACCGCGGGATTCCCATGCTCGATAATATGCAACCCTGCCGCTTG
>JAIRTK010000568.1 GCA_031254955.1 Opitutaceae bacterium | reverse complement strand
TTCTTCCCAAACCCGCCGTCGCTTTACAGCCCGGTACAGCCCGGTGAGACCCATCCCCAATGAAAATCACTCTTTTGCAGGGGCGTCGCTTGCGACGCCCGGCTTGATAACCGTGCTCCAGCAAAGGCCGCGCTCCAGCAACGGGCTTCGCAAGCGAAGCCCCTACATGGCTCTGCTTCTAAAGGGTCATGTTCACTGGGAAAGGGTATTGCTTCAGTGTTTCCGCCCTTCCGCGCTTCCGTGATTAAATTAAGAGTTCTTTTTATCTCGCGCGGAGACGCGAAGACGCGAAGGGATGACTGGTTCTTCCCTGCTCCTTCGCGCCTTCGGCGTGAGCTTTTCCTCCCTCTCGTGGCTCAAGGAAATCCAAGGCAATCGAACGCTTTTGCGGCACGCCGCCCTCCGCATCACCCCTCGTAGCGACGCCGCAGCATGGCGGTGAAGGCCTGCACCTTCTCCTTGCGACGCCGCCGCTCGCACGGCTTCTCGAAATAACGCTTCGCACGCACGCCCTTGATGACGTTCTCGCGCTCAAGCTTCTTCTTCAAGCGCCGGATGGCGCGATCGACCGGCTCGTTCTTGCGGATTTTGATTTCGATGGACATGAGTGTTCTGACAGGTTGGTGACGGAAAAAAGGAGCACTAGGCCGGATAACTTTTCCCGCGTCAAATATTTTCCGCCTCACTTTGCCCGTTGAAAAAACCGCCGCCGTCCGTTCCCCTCTCCCCTCCATGCCCGCACCCGCCAAAGACTTCGTCCACCTCCACGTCCACACCGACCGCAGCCTCCTCGACGGCTGCTGCCGCATCGACCGCCTCGTGGCCCACGCCGCCAGCCTCGGGCAGACCGCCCTCGCCCTCACCGACCACGGCAACCTTTACGGCGCCATCGACTTCTACACCGAGACCAAAAAACAAAACCTCAAACCCCTCATCGGCTGCGAAATCTACCTCGTCGAAGGCTCGCGCCTCGAAAAAAAAGGACGCGCCGAAGAAGGCAAATCCTGGTATCACCTCGGCCTGCTCGCCCGCAACCTCGAAGGCTACCAAAACCTCCTCAAACTCGTCTCCGACGCCCACCTCCGCGGCTTCTACTACAAACCCCGCGCCGACTGGGAAACCCTCGCCCGCCACGCCCGCGGCCTCATCGCCTTCAGCGGCTGCCTCGCCGCCCCCATCCCCCAACACCTCCTCCACGACCGCGAAGACACCGCGCGCCAGACCGCCGCCCGCCTCATCGACATCTTCGGACGCGAAAACTTCATCATCGAACTCCAAGACCACGGCCTCCCCGAACAACGCAAAATCATCCCCGGCCTCCTCAAACTCGCCGAAGAATTCAACCTCACCACCATCGCCTCCAACGACGTTCACTACGTCCGCGCCACCGACGCCGCCCCCCACGACGCCATGCTCTGCATCCAGACCGGCGCCAAACTCGACGACCCCAACCGCCTCCGCTTCGACACACAAGAATTTTACCTGAAATCGCACGACGAAATGGCCCGCCTCTTCGCCGAAGTGCCCGCCTCCATCACCAACACCCGCCTCGTCGCCGAAATGTGCGACCTCGCCATCCCCTTCCCCAAAGGCTCCGAACGCTACCCCCGCTACCCCCTCCCCCCCGAAATCAAAACCCGCCACACCCCCTCCGAATACCTGCACCAACTCTGCGTCGCCGGCCTCCGCCGCCGCTACGCCACCGACCACGCCGCCATCAGCCAGCACCCCGCCGTCGCCCAACGCCTCGCCAAACTCCAAAACCTCCCCCCCGGCGAAAAACCCCAACCCCCCGACTACACCGGCCTCACCCACGACGAACTCCTCGTCGTCCGCATGACCTACGAACTCTCCATCATCAACATCACCGGCTTCGTCGACTACTTCCTCGTCGTCTGGGACTTCATCAACTGGGCCAAACAACACGCCATCCCCGTCGGCCCCGGACGCGGCTCCGGCGCCGGCTGCCTCGTCGCCTACACCCTCGGCATCACCAACCTCGACCCCATCCGCTTCGGCCTCCTCTTTGAACGCTTCCTCAACCCCGAACGCGTCTCCCCCCCCGACTTCGACATCGACTTCTGCATGCGCCGCCGCGAAGAAGTCATCGACTACGTCCGCGAAAAATACGGCCGCGACTGCGTCGCCAACATCATCACCTACGGCACCCTCGGCGCCAAAATGGCCCTCCGCGACATCGCCCGCGTCAACAACCTCCCCTTCGCCGAGTCCGACCGCCTCGCGAAAATGATCCCCGACGAACTCAACATCACCCTCACCGACTCCCTCGCCAAATCCGCCGAACTCCGCGACGAAATCGCCCGCAACCCCCTCGCCAAACGCATCCTCGACACCGCCCTCGTCATCGAAGGCATGGTCCGCAACACCGGCAAACACGCCGCCGGCATCATCATCACCGACCGCCCCCTCGACGAATTCGTCCCCCTCTCCCTCCAAGAAGAAGACGTTACCGTCCAATACGACATGGGCGCCGTCACCGAACTCGGCCTCCTGAAAATGGACTTCCTCGGCCTGAAAACCCTCACCGTCATCGCCGACGCCGTGGAAAACGTCCGCGCCACCGACCCCGCCCAGAAAACCTTCGACATCGACACCATCCCCCTCGACGACCCCAAAACCTACGCCCTCCTCAACGCCGGCAAAACCATCGGCATCTTCCAACTCGAATCCACCGGCATGCAAAACGCCGCCCGCCAAATCGGCATCACCACCATCGACGACATCAACGCCATCTCCGCCCTCTACCGCCCCGGCCCCATGCAATTCATCCCCGACTACGCCCGAGGCAAAAAAAACCCCGCCGCCATCGCCTACCCCCACCCCCTCCTCCAACCCATCCTCGCCGAAACCTACGGCATCATCGTCTATCAAGAACAAGTCATGGAATGCGCCCGCATCATCGCCGGCTACTCCCTCGGCGGCGCCGACATGCTCCGCCGCGCCATGGGCAAAAAAGACGCGGAAAAAATGGCCAAAGAACGCGGCAAATTCGTCGAAGGCGCCCAACGCGTCAACAACATCGACCAACGCAAAGCCAACGAAATCTTCGACCTCCTCAACAAATTCGCCCAATACGGCTTCAACAAATCCCACTCCGCCGCCTACGCCCTCATCTCCTACCAAACCGCCTACCTCAAAGCCAACCACCCCGTGCCATTCATGGCCGCCGTGCTCACCGCCGAACTCGGCAACGCCGAAAAAGTCTCCCACTTCATCGCCGAAGCCGAATCCATGGGCATCACCGTCCTCGGCCCCGACATCAACGAATCCGGCGCCCACTTCACCCCCGTCGGCGACAGCATCCGCTTCGGCCTCGCCGGCATCAAAGGCGTCGGCGAACAAGCCGCGCAAAAAATCATCGAAGAACGCGCCACCCGCGGCCCCTACGACGACCTCGCCCACCTCCTCAACCGCATCGACGGACGCGCCCTCAACAAACGCGTCCTCGAACACCTCATCAAAACCGGCGCCTTCGACTACACCGGCGCCCCCCGCCGCCAACTCCTCGACAACCTCGACGCCGCGCTCGCCGCCGCCGCCGCCACCGCCCGCGACCGCGCCGCCGGCCAAACCAGCCTCTTCGACCTCCTCGCCCCCGCCCCCAAAACCAAACCCAAAACTAACACCACCCCC
>JAIRTK010000530.1 GCA_031254955.1 Opitutaceae bacterium | reverse complement strand
TGATACCCATTCCCAATGAAAATCACTCTTGTGCAGGGGCGTCGCTTGCGACGCCCGGCTTGATAACCGTGCGCCAGCAAAGGCCGTGCTCCAGCAACGGGCTTCGCAAGCGAAGCCCCTACATGGCTCTGCTTCTATAGTGTCCTGTTCACTGGGAAAAGGTATCAGGTGGCCGCCGAGGCGGCACGCTTCAATCCGCATCGCCGCCGCCGGCGCGCGCGGCCTTTTTCTTTTTGCCCCCGAGTTTTTTCCGATTTCCCCAGAGCGGCTCGATGTTGTCCTTGTCCCAGGCGTGCCAGGCGGCGCGCAGTTCCTTGACCTTGCCGGGCTGCTTCTCCGCGAGATTGGTGGTCTCGCCCGGATCGTCGGCGAGGTGGTAGAGTTCGAGCGTCTTGGGATTGTTTTTCTGGTTGGAAAACAGCTTCCAGTCGCCTTGCCGGATCGTCCAGCCGAGGGAGTTTTTGACGCGCCAGCAAAGCGTCTCGTGCGGCGTCCCGGTTTTTTTGCCGGAAAGAAAAGGCAGCAGGTTCACGCCGTCCAGACGTGGGTCCGCCGGCAAACCGACGGCGGCCATGATGGTCGGCACGATGTCGGTGGCGCTGACCGGACGGTCATAGACCAGCCCGGCGGGAATGACGCCCGGCCATTGCATGAGAAAGGGCACGCGGACGCCGCCTTCGTAAAGCTCGCCCTTGCCGCCGCGAAACGGCGTGTTGAGCGAGGCGTTGACCGACGGCAGTCCGCCATTGTCGCTGATAAACACGACCAGCGTGCGCTCAAGCTGGCCGGTCTCGCGCAGGGCGTTGAGAATCCCGCCGACGCTGTCGTCCATCGCCGCCATCATCGCGAGCAGGGTGCGCCGTTTGACGTCGGCGATGTGCGCGAATTTTCGCAGATAGGATTCCGGCGCGCGGATGCGTCCGTGCACGGCGGAATAAGCGAGATAGATGCCCCAGGGCGCGGCTTTGTGGCGCCGGATAAAATCCACCGCGTAATCGCCGAACAGGGTCGTGGTGTAGGTGATTTTTTGGAGCGGGCTGCCGTTGTCCTGGAGCAGGCCGTCGTCGTTGTTCATGTAGTGATGCGCGCCGTTGAGATGCCCGTAAAACGTGTCGAACCCGCGCTGGCGCGGCTGGAGTTCGGGGCGGTAGCCCACGTGCCATTTCCCGATGGCGGCGGTGGCGTAGTCGAGGGCCTTGAGCCGTTCGGAAAAGAGGCGCTCGCCACGGGGGATGCCGAAATTTGCCGGCGCCTCCTCCTCGGTGCCGGGATTGTATTCAAAACCGAAGCGCTGCTGGTTGCGCCCTGTGAGAAGCGCGGCACGGGAGGGCGCGCAAACCGGATTGGTCACATAGCCGGCGGTGAACCGCACGCCGTTGCGCGCGAGCGAGTCGATGCACGGCGTGGCGATGTCGGGGCGCGCGCCTTGCGCGCTGATGTCGGCGTAACCGAGATCGTCCGCGACGAGGACGAGGATGTTGGGACGCGCGGACGGCTGCGGCCCGGCGGGGTTGTCGGCGGCATGCGCGCGCGAGGCGAGGCCCGGATGCGCCGAAAACGCGAGGGCCGAGACGGCGGCAAAGGCGGTG
This sequence comes from Opitutaceae bacterium, assembly GCA_031254955.1. Classification (GTDB taxonomy): domain Bacteria; phylum Verrucomicrobiota; class Verrucomicrobiia; order Opitutales; family Opitutaceae; genus Termitidicoccus. The sequence continues at coordinate 1,012 of JAIRTK010000530.1, read as the reverse complement.
AGCGATTTCATGGCGAGGTGGATTTGGGTGCTGAGGCCGGACGGAAGCGCCGGGTTTCGGCTTGGGAACGTGAATATCCTGCGCGGCTGGTCAATGACCCGCGGCTGGTTTTTTATGGAACCTTGTCGCGCCCCGCGCGCATGGAGCGCGGAAACGCGCGGGGTTGAAATATCCGCGCGCCCTCATCAACGTAGGGCGCATGTCCAATCGCGACGACCTGCGCCGCCTCCATTTCATCAACGCACTCTTCTCCCATGTCACCGGGCACGACCTTTACCTCGCGCACCAGATCAAGACCGCCATCGCGTTCAGCCTGGCCGAGCTGGAGCAGCAGACCGCCGGCAACCCGGCTCTCGCGTCGAACTACGACGCCGCCTTCACCGCCTCGGCCGCGAAACTGCTTGCCGCCTTTTTTGAAGAACACGAGCACCACGGCTTCTATCATTGGGACGCGCTGGGCACCCTCGCCTCCGCCACGCCGCTCTTCGCGCGCGACGAAGTGATGACCGGCCTCAAGCAACTCGCGCCGCACCGCGAATCCACGCTGCTCATCACCAACCTCCGCCCCGCGCTGCTCCCGCCCGACCGCCGCCAAACCCCGCGCCGCCGCCGGGATTACGAAGAGCTTCTCAACTTCATCCGCGATCTCGCCGCCGCGAGAATCCCGGCCAGCACCAACCTGCATTTGCTGTTTCTCTAACCCCCTTTCCCGACGAGCTTGTGTCCTCAGGAGGATAGGGCGTCTCTCACCGTGACCGCCGACGTTTGCCAAGGAATGCCGCGGCAGCTGTCAGGCTTCTCGCTTCGCTCGGGGAACGGCGAAACCGCCCTGCCCGCCACAACCTATTTCTCATTGGGAAAGGATATAGGATATAAAATCGTTCTCTTGCTCTTATCGCGTTCTCGTTCTCTTGCTCTTACTCGTTCTCTTGCTCGCTGAGGCTACGCGGATTTCGTTTCCGAAAGAGGTCAGAGGGTAGGGAGGCATCTCCGAGGCCTCCGTCAGATGGAG
>JAIRTK010000288.1 GCA_031254955.1 Opitutaceae bacterium | reverse complement strand
GGACCGCCGACTACTGCGGCCTGCAAATCCTCACCTACGCCATCCTCTCCAACCTCTTCCACGTGCTCGTCCGGGTGCCCCCGCCTCGGAAATTTCCGACCCCGAACTCCTGTGCCGCTACCGCGCGATGTATCCCAAACCCAGATTTCGGACATAATCGAAAAAATCACCTCGAATTAAAACCTTAACTTTTTCTTTAATAAAATGTTAAGCCGTTCTTCGGTATCGGCTTTTTATACTGATCAAGCGCCGGTGGCCGGCGACGACTTGGAGGGGAGGGTCTTGCTCTGCCTTGATAGATCCGTGGCGGCTCTTGATCAGTGTGAAAGGGATTCGGCATGGGTTTAAAAGGGGTTATTCCCAGTCGTCGGTGCGGAAGGGGGCGGCGAGGAGGCCGCCGCCGTTGGCGAGGTTGCCGATCGGGTTGGTCGCCCAGGCGTAGCGCACCGCCACGGGTTTTGGCACGGCGGGGGAGGAGAGGATGACCCTGCCGTCCTTGATGCGGGCGTCGGCCCACACGAATGTTTTGTCGGCGCCGGCGATGGCGAAGCCTTTCAACTCGCCGCCGTCCGCCGCCCGCAGGCCGTCGGCGTGGTCGAAGGTGACGGCCACCTGATTCTTGTCGAATGCCGCCGATTTATACATCGGGGCCATCCAGTGGGCAACCGGCCTGGCATAGACATCGTGCAGCGCGATGAACGCGAGGCGGCGGGCGAAGTCGGCCTTGTTTCGCGGATGGCCGTTTTTTTCGTCGCCGAGGCCGAGCGTCACGGCCATGCCGGTCTTGGGCAGGCGCAGGGCTTGCGCCTGGCGTTCACGGAGGAGCACGCCCCAGCCTTTGGGTTCGCTGGGGAGTTTCTGGGGGGCGCGGACTTCGGGAAGCTGCACCCAAAGGAACCACAGGTCGCGGTCCCACCGCGCGCGCCAGTCCTTGATGAGCGTCTCCATCTGGAGGCCGTAGTATCCGGCGGTTTGATACAAGGCGTCGCGCTCGCCTTGATACCAGAGGACGCCGCGGAGCGCGCAGGGGATCACGGGGGCGACCATGCCGTTGAACAGGCCGCCGTTTTTATACATGACGGCCAGGTTCTTGAACGGCGGCGGGGCTTTGGGCGCGGGCTGGCCGGCGTCGAGCGCTTCTTTGCGCCGGCGGAGCCATGCGCGTTTGGCGGCGTCGGTTTCCTTTTGCGCGGCGGCGGGGTCGTAGCCGGGTTTGAGTTGCCGGGCGTTCCAGTCAAAGGAGGGTTTCAGCGCCGGCTCCTTTTCCTGCGCGGGCAGGCTGGTCCACGCCGAGATGGGCGTGCCGCCGACGGCGGTGTTTATAAAGCCAAACGGCACATCAAGCTCCCGCTGGAGCTCGCGTCCGAAATAATATCCGATGGCGGAAAATCTGGCCGCGGTGCCGGGCGCGCAGACGATCCAGCGTCCGGGGCGGTCGGTGTCGGGTTTGTCCGGCGGGACATCGAGTTTATATATGCTGTATACATGTTCCTCGTCGTGCACGAACATGCGCAGGCGCGGGTGGGCGGCGGCGGCGATTTCCGCGTCGGCGTTGTCCACCTGGCCGTGCAGGCCTTTCATCTGCATTGCCATGTTGGACTGGCCGGAGCCGAGCCACACTTCGCCGACGAGCACGTCGGCGATCTCCAGCGCGGCGCCAGCGTCGGAACCGCGCACAACGAGGGTTCGCGGGGCGGAGGATGCCTTGAGCGGGGCGAGCGCGACGCGCCACGCGCCGTCGTTCGCGGCCTTGGCGGAGACGGTCTGCCCGGCAAAGGAAACCGTGACCGCCTCGCCCGGCCCGGCCCAACCCCAGACAGGGACATCGACGCCGGCTTGGAGCACCATGTGGTCGGAAAGGATCGCGGGCAAACGCACGGCGGCGCGCGCGGAAAGCGGGATGGAGAAAAAGACGGGCGCGGCGAGGAGAAGGAGTCGGACGGTGTGTTGCGGGAGCATGGCGAGGTGCGGGTGTTGTTGGGCCGGCGGCCCGGAGGCCGGGATGGGAAGGCCGCGCGGCGCGGAAAGAGAGGGCGCACAGCATGGCTTCCGCCATCGCGTCGGGACAACCGGAAAGGCATGGTTCCCTGGGCGCACCTTGGTCCGCGTCGGGCGCGCGCGGCGTGCGGGATCTGTTGCGGGAATTGCCAAAAATTCACCGCCGGGGCGCGAAGGACACGAAGATTGAAAAATAAAGAGTGGTTTGAAAAAAAACGTTTTAACCGCAAATGGACACGGGGGGAGGGGGCAAATAGATGCGAGTGGACGTGGTGTGTGTGGGGGGTGGTGTGTATGTGGTGGACGTGGGGGGACGCGAATAACAAGAAGTGATCAACAGCTTCTTTATATGGCCATCATTATAGTAATTGAAGTTACGCGGAGCGTAGGGCGTCAGGCCGTGGATGACCTGTGCGGCCTGACGCGCGCGCGGCCTGACCTTGTGTCAGGCCGCGCTCGTCGCCCCTCCGGAGCTTTGCTGTCTCATCGAAAAGAGCGGGGAACCACAAAAACAAAGGCTCTCCGCTCCTCTGCGTCCCCGCGTCTCTGCGTGAGTTTTTTATGCCTCCCAGCCTCCGCAGCTCTCTGCCTCTGCGCCTCCGCGACTCCATGACTCCACGGCGCCGTAAGCTCCACGGTTCCGTAGCTCCGCGACTCCGCGGTTGGCGCGGGGAGAGCAACGAAAATCGCGGGCGGCGCTGCCGGGGATGGCGGGCTATTTCCGGCGCCAGGCGGCGATGAACATGCCGTTGGCGTTGAGCGCGTGCGGCCAGAGCGTGAGGCGGTGTTCGCCGGATTCCGCGAAGACGGGCGCGGGTTCAAACTCGGGATGCGCGGCGGTGAAGGCGTTGGCGACGGCGACGGTTTCGCCGCGCGTGAGCGTGCAGACGGCGTAGAGCAGGCGGCCACCGGCTTTTATGCTCGGGGCGACGCGGTTGAGCAGGTTTTGTTGGATGCCGGCGAGTTCGGCGACATCGCGGGGCGTGGTCGTCCAGCGGGCGTGCGGGTTGCGTTGCCAGGTGCCGAGGCCGCTGCATGGCGCGTCCACGAGGACGCCGTCGAATCGGGTCTTGGTCGGGAGCCGGGCGGAGCCGTCCCAATGCGCGCCGCGGTAGTTGTAGATTTGGGCGCGGGCGGCGCGGCGCCGGAGCAACTGGAGGCGGCGGTGCGAGCGGTCGCTGGCCCAGAGGAGGCCTTTGTTGCCCATGAGGTCGGCGAGGTGGAGGGCTTTGCCGCCTTCGCCGGCGCAGGCGTCCCACCAAGTCTGGCCGGGGCGCGGGGCGCACGCGAGGCCGACGAGTTGCGAGGCGAGGTCTTGGATTTCAAAGAGGCCGTTGTGAAACTGGGGCGTGCGGAAGAGGTCCTGCCCGCCGGTGTAGAGCAATGCGGCGCCCGGCACCGGAAAGGCAAAGTGCGCGGCAGGCGAGTCGCCGGAGACGAGCGAGGCGAGGTGTTCGGCGGCGAGCGTGCAATGGCCGAGGCTGGCGGCGAGTTGCGCGGCCTGGCCGGGACGGGCGCGGAGCCAGAGGACGGGGTCGCGCTGGAGCTGGCGGAGGGTTTCCAGGGGGAAATCGACCTCGTCGCTGGCCCATGCGGGGATGGCGCGGGCGGCGAGCGTCTCGGGTTTCACGCTGGCGGGATTTTGCGCAAAACGTTCGTGAAGGGCGAGGGCGGCGGCGACTTGTTTCTGCGCGGAGTCGCGGCGGTCTAGCCATTCGAGCCAGCGGAAATAGGCGAAGAAGGCGTGGCTGACGGCTCGTTTTTCGGCGGGGCCGAGGCGGCGGGCGTCGGCGAGATAACGGCGCAG
>JAIRTK010000243.1 GCA_031254955.1 Opitutaceae bacterium | reverse complement strand
GGCTCGGCGGGACGCCTCGCCCTACCTTTAACGGCTTCCTTGGGGGGATTTTCATTAGGAAAGGGTATGGGAGGGCGTTTGCGTTTGGACTGCGCGAGAGGTTGCGGGATGCGGGTGCAAGGGCGCTCGCGTGGCTCGCGTCCGGCGGCGGGACGCCGCCGCTCCTTGCGCGAGCGCCCTCCTCCTCCCGTTTGATACTGACTCCATTTTGAATGACACGCGCGGAAAACGAAGGCTCTTCAAACCGAGGCCTCGCACTTTTTCTTCGTTCTTTGTCCTCGTTCTCGTTCTTCTTTCTTCTTTCTCGTTCTCTTTCTCTTTCTCTTTCTCGTTTTCGTTTTTTTCCGGGTTCGGGATGTTTCGAGAACGAGAAAGAGAACGAGAAAGAAGAAAGAAGAACGATTTTAATGGGTCACGCGCTTGCGGGGGGAGCGGGCGGGGTTTCTTCGCTGGCCTGGGGGGGCGCGCCGGCTTTTTTTTCGGCGAGCACGGTGCGCTGGCAGAAATCACCAAACTCCTCGCCCGCGGCCCGCTCGCGGGCGTAGCGGCGCAGGATGGGCGCGAGAAGCGCCACGCCTTCCTCCAGCGAAACCGACGGGGCGTAGGGCGTGTTGAGGCGCGAGCCGTCGAGTTTCGCGCCGAGGAGCAACGCGTATTTGCCCGGCGCGCGTCCGACGAAGGCAATCTCGCCGATGTAGGGGCGGGCGCAGCCGTTCGGGCAGCCGGTCATGCGGATGCTGATGGCGTCGCGGCGCAGGCCGGCGGCGGCGAGCACGGGGTCGAGTTTGTCGAGCAGGCCGGGCAGGGCGCGCTCGCTTTCGGCCAGCGCCAGGCCGCAGGTCGGAAGCGCGACGCAGGCCAGCGCGTTGAGGCGCAGGCCGCTGATGTGGTGCGTTTCATTGAGGCCGTGTTTTTTCAGGATGGCCTCGATGCGCGGGCGTTGTCCGTCGGTGATGCCGGAGATGCTGAGGTTCTGCGACGGCGTGAGGCGGAAGTCGCCGGTGTGGATTTGCGCGATTTCCCGCAACGCCGTGCGCAGGGGCCGTCCGGGCGTGTCCTGAATGCGGCCGGAAAGGATGAACAGGAGGTGGAACCATGTGCCGTCGGCGGCGCGGTGCCAGCCGTAGTCGTCGGTGATGGTGGTGAAGCGGAAGGGGCGCGCCGGCTCGAACGCGAAACCCGCGCGGCGCTCGACCTCGGCCTTGAACCAGGCGATGCCGCGGTCGGCGATGGTGTATTTCAGGCGCGCGTGTTTGCGGTTCGCGCGGTCGCCGTAATCGCGCTGCGTGGTGATGGCCGCGAAGCCGAGGGCGTTGACCTTGTCGGGCGTGACGAAGCCGATGAGTTCGCCGAGGCGCGGGTAGGTCCCGGCATTGCCGTGGCTCATGCCCATGCCGCCGCCGGCGGTGACGTTGAAGCCGGCCAGTCCGCCGTTTTCGACCACCGCGATGAAGCCCAGGTCTTGGGAAAAAACATCGACATCGTTCGAGGGCGGCACGGCGAAGCCGACCTTGAATTTGCGCGGCAGGTAGGTCGGGCCATACATCGGCTCGACCTCGGAGGCGGGCGGGGCGGGCGGAGCGGAAGAAGCGGAAGAGGCGGGAGAGGCGGGCGGAGCGGAAGAAGCGGGCGGGGCGGGAGCGGCAGGAGGGGAGGGAAGGGCGGGAGAGGCGGGAAAGGTGGGAGAGGCGAGCAGGGCGGATGAGGCGGGCAGAGCGGGCTTCGGCTCGCCGTCGGCGACGCGTTTCTCGTCGAGCCAGATTTCGTGATAGGCGCGGCTCTTGGGCAGCGCAAACTCGCTAAACCCTTTCGCGAGTTCATACACGCGCTGGTGGACGGCGGAGCGCTCGGGATTGGGCGGCGCCATGACGTTGCGGTTTACGTCGCCGCAAGCCGCGATGGAATCGAGCCAGACTTGGCGCAAGCCCTGCACGAGTTTCTTCAGGTTGCCCTTCGCCACGCCGTGAAACTGAAACGTCTGCCGCGTGGTCAGGCGCAGGCTCGGGCCGGCCAGTTCCTCGCCGAGCCGGTCGATTTTCAGGTATTGCCCGGGCGTGCAGCGTCCGCCGGGGAGCCGCACGCGCAGCATGAAGCCGTAGGCCTTCTCCTGCTTCAGTTTCGCGCGTGCGCGCCGCTGGTCGCGGTCGTCCTGGATGTAGAGGCCGTGAAACTTGGTGAGTTGCGAGTTTTCCTCGCTGATGGCGCCGGTCGAGGTGTCGGCGATTTCCCGCGCGATGGTGCCGCGCAGGAAATTCGAGCGGGCTTTGATGCCTTCGTTGACGCTGAGAGGTTTGGGCGGGGGCGACGCCGCGGCTGGGTCGGTGGTCATGTGAAATGAAACATATAACCAACAGCGCACCAAAAAATAACAATGCCAAATTTGTTAATCAACCGATGTTGCGCGATTCTGCCGCAGCGGGGTGCGCTTCAAAGTCGTGGCGCCAAGGGCCGTTCCTTGCACAAGCGGCTTCCTCATCCCTCTTGGTTCTGACACCGCTTT
>JAIRTK010000203.1 GCA_031254955.1 Opitutaceae bacterium | reverse complement strand
GAAATCGCCCGCGCCGCTGATCGTCGTGGAGGCCGCGAGCGCGATGGTTTTGCCCGCCTCGACGGAAAAGCCGCCGCCCTGCCCCGCCAGCGTGAGGGCGCGCGTCCAGGCGGCGCCCTCGTTGGTGTATTCAATTAGTCCATACGACGAGGCCGAGCCAAGCTCGACGGGGGCGTTGATGAAAGCCTGGTCCGCCAGCCGGACGACGCCGCCGCGAAGGGACGCGCCCTGCGCCAGCGCGACGCTGCTCAGCAACTCCAGCGTGCCCGCGCCGGCCTTGATGAAGCGGTTGCCGCCGGCGAGGCTGCCGGTGAACGAGAACTGCGCGGTGCCGCTGGCGACGTTGAAGGTGAGGTTGGCGGCGTTCAGGTCAACCGTGCCCGCGCCCGCGATGCCCTCCAGCTCAAATTCCGTGACGCCGTCGGTCACGCGGTAGGTGCCGCCGGCATTGACCGTGAGCGTGCCCGCGCCGATTGCGCCGGTCAGCACGCCTTCGTCGATGATGGTGTCGCCGTAAGCATTGAGCGCGCTGCCGAGCACGAGCGTGCCGGGGCCGGTCTTGCGCAACGCGCCCGGGCCGGTGAGCATCCCGGCAAAGGTGCCGGTGGACGCCTGCCGGAAGCGCAGTGTCGCGCCGGCGGCGATGTCGGCGTCGCCCTTGATTGTGGCGGTGTCGCCGATGAGCGTGCCGCCGAGCACGCGGGTGTCGCCGGTGTTGTTCATCGCGGCGGCGGTGATGTCGAGCGCGCCGGGGCCGGACTTGTGGAAATCGCCCGCGCCGCCGATCGTCGCGGTGGCGGCGAGCGTGACGGTGCCCGACGCCGCATCGACGACGAAGCCGCCGCCCAGGCCGTCGAGCGTGACGGCGTGAGTCCAGGCGACGCCGGTGTTTGTGTATCCGATTAATCCATACGTGGAGCCGGTGCCGAGCGCGACGGGCGCGTTGATTTTGGAGAGGCTGTCAAGCTCCAGCACGCCGTCCTCCACCGCCACGCCGCCGCCGAGCGCCACGGCGGCGTCGAGCACGATTCGGCCCGCCCCGGTCTTGATGAGGCGGGAGGCGGGGTTCGAGCTGACGAGGTTGTTGTAGCTGAACGTGGAGGTGACGCCCGCCGCCGCGACGAGGCGCAGGCTCGCGGCGTTCAGGTCAACAGTGCCGTCGCCCGTGATGTTGGCGAGCGCGGCCTCGGCGGCGCCGTCGGCCACCTTGTAGGTCGCGCCCGCCGCCACGGTGAGCGTGCCCGCGCCGATGGCGCCTTTCAGCGTGCCGCTGTTGATGGTGGTGTCGCCGATGTAGTTGTTGGCGTTGTTCGCGAGCGTGAGTTCGCCAGCGCCGGTTTTTATGAGATTGCCGCCGCCGGTGACGAGGCCGGCCACGGTGCCGGCGGTGTTTTGCGCGAACTCGACCGTCGCGCCGTTGGCGAGGGTGATGTCGCCCTTGATGACATCCGCGTCGCCGAGCAGCGTGCCGCCGAGGATGCGCGTGCCGCCGGACTGGTTCATGGTCGCGCCGCGCACGTCGAGCGTGCCGTCGCCGCCCTTCGCGAAATCGCCGGTGCCGTTGACGGTCGCGGCAAAGGTCTGCGTCCCGCCGGAGACGCTGATGCCGCCTCCCTGCCCGGCGAGCGCAAGCGACTGCGTGAGCGCGCCCGAGGTTTGCTCGATCAAACCGACCGCGCCCGCGCCGCCGAGAACAAGGCCGCCGGGGAGCTGGCTGACGGAGTCCAGCCGGAGCGTGCCGCCCTCCACGAACGTGTCGCCGCTGAACGCGGGAGCGAGGGCGTGCGCGCCGAGGTCGAGCAGGCCGCCGCCGGTCTTGCGCAGGTCACGTCCGCCGGTGAGCGCGCCGGTGAAGCCGTAAGTTTGCGTGCCGCTGGAAACACCGAAGACGAGGCTGGCGTTGTTGAGGTTGACCGTGCCCGAGCCGGTGATGTTGGCGAGCGTGGCGTTCTGCGCGCCGTCGGCGGCGACATACGTCGCGCCCGCCGCGACATCGAGCACGCCCGCGCCGACGCGGCCCTTGAGCGCGCCCGCGCCGACGGTGGTGTTGCCGGTGTAGTTCACCGCACTTCCGAGCAGGAGAAAGCCGTCCCCGGTTTTCGCGAAATTTCCCTGGCCGGTGACGGACGCCGAGAGGGTGCCGCCGCCGGAGGCGACGTTGATTTCGAGTGTCGCGCCGGTGGAGGTCATCGTCACGGCGCCGCGAATTTTGTCGAGCGTGCCCGCAAGCGCGCCGGCCTCGACGATGTTGCCGCCGGTGTAGGTGTTGGCGCCGGTGAGCGTGAGTTTTGCGTTGCCCTTTTTCACGAGCACGCCGGTGCCGCTGATGTTGGCGGCGAAGTCGTAGTCGTTGCCGCGATACACGGCGAGGGTGGCGTTGTTTTCAACGTCGCCGGCGAGCGCGCCCGAGGCGGTGTTGTTGCCGATTTGAAGCGTGCCGGCGGAGATGAGCGTGCCGAGCGTGTGCGAGTTCGCCGCGATGAGCGCGGTGAGGCCGGAGCCGGTGTGTTCGAGGCGCGTGAGGTTGCGGAGACTGAGCGAGGTTATATAATTTGTGTCGCTGTGCATGAACCGGACAACGCCGCCTGCCGCGGCGGAGTCTTGGTTGACGGAAATGCCGCCGCTGCCGTTCGTGCCGGTGATGGACGCGCCCTTGGTGCCGGTGATTTCAATCACGCCGGAGCCGCCGGCGACGCGCCCGAGCACGATGCCCGTCGCCATCACGGTCGCGCTGTCAATCAAGCGGAGGGTGCCGCTGCCGCGCGTGCCGATGTCGAGCCGCCCGCGCGTGACGAACACGCCGCCGCCCTCGACCACCACGACGCCGGTGCCGGCGCCGCTGGCGGAGCCGCCGCCGAGGTAGTTGCGCGCGCTGTTGAGGGTTGCGCCGGACTTGATGGTGACCACGCCGGCGCCGGCGGTGTTGCCGATGACGGTGTCGCCGGTGGCATAATAGCCCGCGCCGGTTTCGAGCACGAGCACGCCGTTCGCGCCCGCGCGGTCGCCGATGAGCGCGCCGCCAAAACCGACGGTGCCGCCGGCGAGCACGCGCAGCGTGCCGGACTGGTTGGCGTCGAAGCCGATCAGGTTTTGCGCGTGCGCGGCGGCGAGCGTGCCGCCCAGCGCGAGTTCGCCGGCGGTGATGTCCACGCGCCCGCCGGCGAGGTTGACATTGCCGGTGAGCGTGAGGATGCCCGCGCCGGTTTTCGCCAGGCCGCGTGATGTTTTGGCGCCGGAACTGGCGAAGGAGAAATTGTTGGTGGCGGTGAGGGAAAAGCCGTTGGTGTTGAGCGTAAGCCCCGAGTTGTTGCCGCCGATGGAAGCGTGCGTGGCGGTGACAAGCACGGCGGCGATGCCGTTGAAAAAGTTATCGTTGTCGGAAAGCGCGGTGACAAAGCCGCCGTCGCTCGCCACCGACGCCGCGCCGGGGCCGCCCGCGACGGCGCCGGTGGCGAGATTGCCGGAGCGCGCCAGCAGCAGGGCGCCGTCGCCGGTGGCGGCGGCGGCGAGCAGCACGCTGCCGGACACGGTGAGCGTGGCGCCGGCATCGCCGCCGACGGCCAGGCGCCCGGTGCCGGTGGCGCCGATGACCACGTTGCCGGCGGAGGCGTTCGCGCCCACCAGCGCGGGCGCGGGATTGTCGAGGATGGCGTTGTCCGTGGCGGCGGGCAGGCCGCCGTCCCAATTGGCGGGATTGCCCCAGTAATTCCCGTCCGCGCCGAGCCAGACCTTGTCGTCGGCGGATGCCGGCAGGCAGGCCAGCCCGATGGCGGACGCGAGCAGCAGGCGCGCCGCCGGTTTGTTTTTGTTTATGCCTTGGAAATGAAAGCTGGTTTTCATGATAATCGGGATTTCTTTTTTATATCATCAGAAGACGCGTGTTTTTTTATCCATTAAAACCGCACGCCAAACACGAACTGGCACTCGCGGCCCGGGTCCACCGTGTAACGGTTCCAGGTCGCCACATAAAAGAGGTCGTTGTTGTCGAAAAGGTTTTTCACCTTAAAGATGGCCTCGACCTGCCTGACCTTGCCGGAGAGTTTCCAGCGGTAGCCGACGGAGGCGTCCACGCGCCACGTGGCGGGCAGCGGCCCCCAGTCCTGCTCCATGCCGGCCAGGGGCAGGTTGTTGCCGGCAAGGTTCGCCCCGCGCCCCGTGACATGCGTGAGCGGGCGCGAGCCTGTGAATATAATGCCGCAGCCCGCGGTCCATCCTTTTAATATTCCGCGGGTGCCGTTGAAACGATTATATAATGTGAGACGGTTGACCGGGACCAGCGGGCGGGCTTTTTCATAATTCGGGCCGGGGGTCATGTCGCGGGAGTCCGTGTAGGAGTAGCCGAGCAGCATGAGCCAGTCGCGCGCGAGGCGGGCGTTGGCGCTGAGTTCGAAGCCCTGCGAGCGCACGCCGGGAATCTGGCGCCGCCAGCCGGAGTTGGCCGGCTTGGTGGGGTCGTTTTCCGTGACATTCTCCTGCTTGATGTCGAAATAGGTCGCCAGCAGGGCGAGCCGTCCGCCGAACGCCTTGGCGCGCAGGCCCAGCTCCTTCTGCCGCCCGGTCTCCGGCTCCAGCCCCGTGCCGTCGGGCTGGCTGTTGAAATTGGGGACGAAGGAATTGTTCATGTTTCCATACAGGGTGAAGTGCCGTCCCTCGTCCAGATGCACCACCACGCCGAAACTGTAAACCGAGGCGTAAGCGGTGTTGTCAACGGTGGTCACGCCGGTTCGCAGGTTGATGGTGCGCCTCTTTGACGCACTGTAGCGGAGGCCGCCGGACAAAAATATCCGCTCGCGGGCCAATGAAATAATATCGTTCGCATACCAGTCCGCGCTGCCGCCCCGGTCGGTTGAGTAGGTGCTTGTATAGAGCGGCGCGGTCGGCGTCGCGGGCACCGGCAGCTCGCGGTCGCGGTCGAACATGACAATCGGCATGATATTGTTCATATTGAAACCGGCCAGCGTGGGGTCGGCCAGAAAGTCCGCCAGCGTCACCGTCGGATATTCATTGTATAAACCGGCGGCGTTGCTGGCGCGCGTCCAGACGCCGTCAACGATGACGCCGTTGCCGTGGAGATAATCCTCCGGGCCGGTGACGTGGTCCAGCCCGCCGTTGTTCCAATAGGTTCGGATTTGCCTGGTATCCGTCTCCTCCTCCAGCCAGCCGAAACCGGCCAGCGCCCGGTGGCGGAGAAACCCGGTGCGCCCCTCCCAGACCAGCTCGTTGCGGGAGCGCAGCCCCCGGATGTCTATATTGTATTCGCGCCAGTAACGCGGCAGCAGCGCGGCGTCATACAGCATGACCAGGGCGTCGGATTTCGCCTGTGTTTCCTCGAAGCGCTGTTTTTTGGTCTCCCATTGGAATTGCGCGCGGAAATGCAGGTTTTTCAGGAGGCCAAGGCGGAGGTCGGCGGAGGCGAACCGCCGGGTCTGGTGGCGGAAATCATCCTCCTCGATCCAGTTGAGCCGCCGGTTGCCGTAGGCATGCCAGATGCCGTCCAGCGTGCGGATGCCGTCGGGATTATCGCCGAGCACCGGCGTCTCCCACCTGGCCTGCGTCTCGCGATAATTATAAAAATACTCGGCGATCAGTTTGACGCGGCTGGATGGCTGCCAGCTCAGCGACGGCGCGATGGCTTTTTCCGCTTTTTTGGTGCCAAACCAGGTTTCCCCGTCCTCATACACGCCGTTTATTCTATAAAGGAACTTGCGGCTGCCCGCAAACGGCACCGGCGCGCTATCGTCAAACTCCACCCGGAAAAGGCCGGGGGTGGAGAGAATCGTCCGCGCCATCGTGAAAGGGCGCTCCTTCGGTCGCTTGGTGATGCGGTTGTAGGTCGCGCCATACGCGCCGGCGCCGTAGAGGATGGCGGCAGGCCCGCGGATGACCTCCACCCGCTCGATGTTTGTCAGGGGCTGCGAGCCGAAACCGGTCGCCTGGGCGAAGCCGTTGAGGAAATTCGTGCCCACGCTGGAAAAGCCGCGCGCGATGAAGTCGTCGTTCTCGCTCGTCTTCACCGACGAGGCATCGTAGGCGATCAGCTCGCTGGTGTCGGTCGCCACGAGGTCGTCGATAAACTGCTGGTTGAACACCGTGATGTTCATCGGGATGTCCTCGACGGCGGTGTTCATGCGCGTGACCTCGGCGGCGTTTTGCGACATGTAGCCGACATCGCCGTCGGTCTTCACCTCAAACACATCCATGGTCACAACGGCATCGGAGGCGGGCGCGGCGTTGTTGTCCGGCGGCACCGCCTGCCCGCCGGCGCCGGCGGCGCCCATGAGCGCAGCCAGCGCGACAGGCAGGGCGCGGAGGGCGTTTTGCCCACGGGGCTGGATTTCTGTGTGGTTCATTTTCATTGCGTGTTGGTTGGGAGGTTATGGTTCGGATTTATAAAATGGTTCGTCGTTATTTTGAATGGCTGGGAAGCGAGATTTAACCACGGAGACACGGAGGACACGGGGGCCGGAGGGAGGAGTTCAAAAAGACTGTCCACAGATTACAGGATTCACGCGGATTTTTATTAAAAAACCAATCTGTGATAATCTGAGGAATCTGGGGACAGTCCTCATATTAAAATCCTCCCTCCGGCCTCCGTGTCTCCGTGGTTAAAAAGTTCAGCCATTCAAAATAGCGATGAGCCATAAAATTGATAGTGGTGCTCATGGGGCGTTTATTTCGAGCAGCCTCGCGCCGACGGGATGCCCGATTCGCAGGCTCAAGCGTCCGCCGGTTGTATGCTCCAGGGCGTCTCCCGGCGCCGGTTTTTGCGGATAGAGGATTCGCGCCCGCCAGTCCCGCATGCCGGCGGGCAGCGTGATTTCATAATGTTTCTCCGCCGCCCCCCGCCGCCAGACGCCGAGCAAGGCGGCGGCATCGTTTCGCAGCCCCCACGACATCCACGCGTCCCGTGGCATGATGCGCGGCATTCCCGACGGGTAAAACGGACGCATACGGGCCAGGCGCCCGCGAAGCCTTCTGTATAAATCGAGCGCCTCGCGAACGAGCGAGAGCTGCGGGGCAGAAAGCAAATCGAGCCGTCCGCTCAGGTGCACGCGGCCAAGCAGCGAGTTGACCATGCTCAGGATCGTGTCCTCCTCGCCGCCGTCCGGCGAGGGGGCCGCCCAGACCGCCATTTGCTCGGGCAGGCAGACCGCCGCGACACCGGCGGCCAGCGGCGCGCAGTCGAGGCGGTTTTCCAGGTCGCTGCTGCTCTGGATTTGCATGCGGGAAAGCATCCCGTAATCCATGCGCAGCCCGCCCGCGCCGCAATTTTCCATGATGAGCCTCGGGAAACGCGCGGCCAGTTCGTCATAAAATTGATGCAAGGCGCGGGCATGTTCCAGCAGCCCGTGGCCAAGGCCCCCGGAGGCGGAGTCCGCGCCCTGCATGAGGTCGATATTGTAATCGTATTTTATATAACCGATGCCGTGCTCGTTTATCAAACGGGTGTTGACATCGAGCATCCACTCGCGAACCCCGGCGTTCCGGAAATCGAGGAAAAGCCTTCCATTATAGACAACCCGTTTCCCGTGGCGGTGGAGGAACCACCCGTCGGGCCGGGCGGAGACCGGACTGCGGACGCCCACGACCTCAGGCTCCAGCCAGAGGCCGGGGATCATGCCGTGATCGCGTATCTCACGCATCACGCGCCCGAACGCATCGCCGGGAAACCGCGCCGCGTTGACCTTCCATTCGCCCACCCCGGCCCACCAGTTTTCATCCGGCGCGGCATACCAGCCGCTGTCCATCGCGAATATCTCGCAACCGAGTTTCGCTGCCGCGCGGATCAGGGGAAGCTCTTTCTCAAGCGTCGGGTTGCCCCACAGGCAATGCATGTAGTCATTGAATATGACCGGGAGCCTGTCATCGACCGGATGCGGGCGGCGGCAGGCGGCGCGGCGGTAGGCGGTCAAGGCGCCGACCGCCTCCTCGAAGCCCCCTTCCACGCAGCCCAGCGCCACGGGGACCGTCTCGAAGCTCTCGCCGGGGGCGAGTTCTTTCCACCATCCGCCAAACGCTTCGTTCGGCCCGCCGGCGAGCCAATAGAGACCCTGGTGCTCTTTATAAAACAAGTGGCCGATTTCCCACATCCATGAGCCGGAGTGCTCGATCTGCCAGAACCACGAGATTCGGCGCTTCGTATCAACCAGCACGGCCATCGGATTTTTTTCCGCCGACGCGCGGGACCCGACCGAGACCGCGCGGTAATGGGAGGAGTCCGGGGACGTTAGCCCGAGTTCACCGGGGGAAAACTCCCGCCACTGCCCTTCGCCCGACCACCCGCTGAACGGGATGTGCAGGCGCAGGTCGCGGGCGGCATCCGGCCCGTTCTCCACCCCGACATGGTGTATGACCGCCGAGGCGAGTTGCTCCACGCCGACCGGCCCGGCGGAATTATTTTTTATACAAACCCACTGGCGGCAGACCGGGATGTCCTCGCGCGGAAACAGGAAATGCTGCACCACCGTCAAGGCCGGCCCGGCGCGCTCGTAGCCAAGCGTGACATGCAGGCCGTCCGCCCGCCGCTCCTCGGCCATGCCCTTGAACCGCATGAGATTTGCGCAGCCCCCGATGGAGCGGCTGCGCGCCGCGAAATTCGGCCCCTCCCCGCTTAATATCAATTCAAACGGGCGGCACGCCGTGATGCCTTGGTGCGGGGTTTCACCCGTCCCGTGCGACCGGGGAAGCAGGCGTCCGCCGTAAAGCCGACCGCCGGCCTGTTGATACATGAAACGCAGCCCCGAGCGGGCGATTTCCAGCGTTCCGGCCCGATTGGCGTCAATGTTGTCAGAAGGATTTTCCATGGATGTTTTTTGAACAGAAGGCAACGAAGGGAACGAAGAAGCCGGGGTTGTTTTTCAACAGGATTCAAAGGATTTTATGTCGGGGTGATTTTTGAGGGTATTTTTAGACAGAATGGACGGAATTATTTGGAATTAACAGAATGGGTAGTTTGAAAAATTCGATTTAATCGCGGAAGCACGGAGGAATGGAAAGGCGGAAGTTGTTTTGTAACGATTGGTTTTCATGGAACTCCGCGTTTCCGTCTCTCCACGTTTCCGCGATTGAAAATTCTTTTTTTGAGTTTTTCAAACCGCCTGGAATGCTGTTTATTATTTTGTTCATTTTTATCATTCTGTTAATGGATGCCTGTTGCTTTGCCCGAAACTGCCAAAAAAGGTTTTCTTTGTTTCCTTCGTTCCCTTCTGTTCACCATGATTTCGGTCATTCCGTCCGTTCTTTTTTCAATTCCGCCGCGAGCCGGGGCGTGTCGAGGCTGCGCGTGAGTTTATAAACGCCGGCTGGGCCGGCATAGAAACCGAGATAGATATAAAGGTGCTGCTCCTTGCGCTCCAGATCGACGACGCTCGCGCCGGGATGCATGCCGTCGAAAAATTTCGGCGAATCCAGGGTGCGCCGCTCCAGCAGCGTGCCCTCGAAGCGCCATTCGGTGGAGCCTTCCAGCAAGGCCCGCGGCTCCATGCTCCACAAGTTGAGGCTCTGCCGCGTGTGGTCCGTCACCCGCTCTCCCCCGCGCCCGGCGCGATTGGTCGCGACCACCTCGACGCGTCCCGTCACGGGATTATATATAATCTCCCCGGTGTCCTGCGACCACAGTCCGAACGCGCGCGCCTTGTCCCGCCCGGCCAGCCTGGCCAGGTTGCGGGAGGCGTCGCTGCAGGCGATGTTTGTATAGGCGGCCTTGTTGTTTTTCAGCGTCGCATCGAACACCGCCTGCCCGTAATGGATTCGCCCCTTCTTGGCCTCCGCGTTTGAAGGGTCGTGCGAGCGCCCAAACACGACCAGCCGGTCGCCAAGCATCAGGCCCAGCGGCTCGGTCAACCGGCGCGGCACCGATTGCGTCAGGTTCAGCCCGTGGGCGTTCCAGGTAAGCCCCCCGTCCTGCGACGCCCACATGAGCACCGCGGGCAATATCAACGCGTCGCCCTGCCGCGACATGTGGGAGAGCACCACCATGCCGAGGCCGGGATGCTTGAATATGACCGGCCCGCGATTGCCGCCCACGCCCTGCGGCCACGGGGTCTTGAACGCATCGGGAAAATGTTCCCATGTCGCGCCGTTGTCGGAGGAGCGGAACACGCCAATATCGTTTATAAACAGCATGGCGCCGTCATCCAGGCGCCCCACCGAACTCATGCCGCCGGGAAATATCCTGCTCTTTCCCTTGGCGAAACTCCGCATGTCCGTGTGGGCCGACCAGGTTTTTCCGCCGTCGGTGGAGCGCACCGTGGCCGCGCCCGTGGTATGTTCATCGCGATCCCGCGACGGGTCGGCCCCGTTGTAATGCCACGGCTTGCGCTGGAAAAAAACGCACACGTTCCGCCCGTCCGCGCTGGCCACCGCCACCGGCCAGCCGAAATGAACATTGCCGCCGTGCAGGTCGTCGCCCCACGGGATCGTGACCGGCGCGAGCGACAGCACGCCGGCCTCCTCCAGCCGTTTGAGACGCGCCGGCTCCCGGTCGTCCATGTTGCGCAGATACGCGTCCACGGCCTCGTAGGAGCCGAGCCGCTCGATTTCCGGACGCCCGCCCGGTGGCGCGGCGCGCAGGGAAAGCATGGAGACAAGCAGCAAAAGGAAACCCCTCGGCAGGTTCGCCGGATGGGAAAGGAAGGAAAAACAGGGGTATCGCATGCGGCACACTATCAGGCCGCGCGACGATTGTCACAACCATCCCTGATCGGTATTTTTCTCAGACCGTTTTTCGGAATCGCGCGCGCGGGCATTTTCCATTTCCCGCCCGGTCCGGCAATAGGGTCACAGGCTCCCGCCTTTTATCAATGCCGGGATGATTTTGAACGACTTGCCGTGCAGCGACTCGCCGCGCCCGAGGTGCAGCACGCAGCGATGGGCCTTTTGCGCCAGCGCGAGCGGGTCAAAGGCGTAGTGCTCCACCGCCGGGCAGCACTCGTTGAGGTAACCGGCGCTGTCCCGGCAAAACAGCCCGAGGTCGCGCGGGAAGCGCACGCCTTTGCCCATGAGCCAGGTCATGGCGCGAAGCGCGGAGTAGGCGTCGTCCACCAGCAGCACGCGGCGTTCGCGCTTTTGTCCGGTCAGCGCGAGGAGCGAGTCCAGCACGGAAGACACATCATATTCGTAGCGTTTCAGGGTCAGCCGCAGCCCCGTGCGCGCGATGCCGTCGTTGAGGCCCCTCATGCCGAGGCGCACGCCCGCGGCGGAATCGTCGTGATAGAGAAAGACGAGATGCTCGTAACCGCGCCGCCTGGCGAGGAGCGCGGCGTTGAAGCTGAGGGAATACTGGTCGTTTTCCACCGACGGCAGCGGGCTGCCCTCATGGGGGCTGCCGACCACGATCGCGGGAATCCTCGCCTCGGGAAAAAACGCCTGCATCGCGGGCGTGCTGCGGTGCAGGAGCCAGATGGTCTGGGGATATTCCTCCATGAGCAGGCGCAGGTGCGAGCGCGGCTCCTTGTGATAAATGTCCGCCCGGCTGTGAATGGTGAGCCGGAAGCCCGAAATCGCCAGCATCTCGCGCAGGCGGTCCAGCCAGATCAACTCATGACGCGCGAGTTCGTGCATTCGGAAACGCGTGATGAAGCCCACATGCTCGATGCCGGACGCGCGCCCGCCGCCCATCGGGACGCCGCGGGCTTCGCCGACCACCAGCCGCCCGTTGGCTTTGCGGGCAATGAGCCGCTCGTCGCTCAGCGCCTCGATCACCCGCCGCATCGTCGCCCGGCTGACATGATAGGCGACCGCGAGCTGGCGTTCGCCGGGCAGCACCGGGCCGAGTTTCCGCGCCCCGATGTCGCCGCGCAGCACCTCGACCAGTTGCGCGGGCAGGCTCATGGGGCGAAAGGCGGGCTTGAGTTTCAA
>JAIRTK010000195.1 GCA_031254955.1 Opitutaceae bacterium | reverse complement strand
AATCGCCGCCATCCGCAACGGCGGCGCGGCCGTCTCCGGCATGATTCACGCCTGGATGCGCGCTCAGGCAAACGCTTCAGATCCGGCCTAAAGTGTGATTATGATTGGTAAATGGTATGAAACCGACTTCACCAAGCGCTCGGTGACGCCGCACCCTCTTCCCACCCCCGCGCGGACTTCGCCTGTGAAGCCCGTCGCCGGACGGAAGTCGCGCGCGCCACGCCTCGGCAAGACGGAAAACAAAGATGCCCGGCAGAAAAGCAGCACAGGCATTTCTGTCTGCGCCGAGTAGGACTGCGGTCACACGGAGGCGTCCTTTTGAACCGCCCAATACAAGCAGCCCACGGTAGGGAGGCCTCTCCGAGGTCTCCGCGAGCGGGACTGGCGGTTTGAATTTTCATAGGGAAATCTCAGCGTTTTTGCGGAGGCCTCGGAGAGGCCTCCCTACCTGCTCCGCGTAACCGCACTCACGGCGAAAACAGGGTTTCTAAACAAGTCTAATGAACAAAGTGCCTGGTATTATACTAAAGGCTGTCGCCGGGTTCTTTTTTTATGCGGGCGGCTTGCTGGCATTCATCAGTGAGCCGCCCCAAGGCGTGAAGCTGGTCCTCATGCTTGTTTTTTTGCTCCCTGCTGTCCTGGCCCTCATCGGTGGGTTGTCATTGACACGCTTTCGTAATTGGAAACGGGACACAGGAATTGTCCTCCTCAGTGCATCAGGAGTCACCACATTTGTCATCTTTACGATCATATGGCTGTCCATGAGTGAAGAATTCCGTAGTATGATAAGACCTGAACACTTGACGTTTTTCAACGATTACCAGACAGGAGGCGGGGTCATCGCAGGTCTCGCTGTTATGGGTTGGATTCTAGTGAAAACAAACAAGGAATCAAAATCAAGGGTGGATCAAAAATAAAATCTCCGGCTTATCAATAACCATTCGGCCAAATGACTATTCCCCCAGAAAATCGCGCTGTATTGATTGCGCTCGTCCAAGCCGGCGCCCCCGTGGATTATATTTTTTTCTGGGGCCACCGAAAGCCGGAGGATGGCAGCGTCACCAAGTCATGTTTCAGCCAGTGGTATGAGGCCGCGTTCCGCATCAATGGTGAGCTTTTTAGAACTGCGGAGCACCACATGATGGTCCGCAAAGCGCGATTGTTTGGTGATGAGCCCTCTGCGAGGCGAATCCTGGCCGCCGCGACGCCGAATGAAGCCAAGTCGCTGGGTCGGAAGATTCAAGGGTTTTCCGAGGAAACGTGGCTGGCGCATCGCGAGGAGATTGTTTTCACCGGCAATTTCGCGAAGTTTTCCCAGCATTCGCCGCTAAGGCGGTTCCTGCTGGCGACCGGTGATTCCATCCTGGTCGAGGCAAGTCCGAAGGATTCGATTTGGGGCATTGGCCTGGCTCAGGATAGTCCGTTCGCGCGCGAACCCTCTTCGTGGCAAGGACTCAATCTTCTGGGGTTTGCCCTGATGAAAGTCAGAACTCGATTGCGCGATCAAAATCAGGGATAGGCCAAAAATAAAATTCTGATTGACAGCCTCCTCTTCGCCCATGCTAATCCGATTTAGCTTCCCTTCGGTTTTCCATTCCCAATCAATCTAATTCCCAACCCAAATGAACACCCAACAACGCGTCTTCACCGCCATCTCCGGCGGCAAACCCGATCGGGTCCCCGTCATCCCCAAAATGTGGGTGGACCTCGCCGCCGTCATCCTCGGCGTTGATCTTAAGGAAATCGTCGCCAGCCCCGAAACCGCCCTGCGCGTGATGACCGACGCCGGTCTCGCCTGCGGCTTCGACGCCGTGCGCATGTGGCATTTCCCCGCCAAAAAAATCCGGGAGCAGGACGGCAAGGTCATCGAGTTCGACGACCACGGCGCGCGGCGAGGCGAGGTGGACATGCTCGGCGGCCTCGTCACCCACCTCGACGATCCGGCCATGTTTATATTGGAGGATCCTTATATGATGGCGCACCACCACTACTGGACGTGCGAAAATCCCCTGGTCAACAGCGTCGCGGACGCCGCCCGCATGCACGTCCCCACCCGCGCCGACTACGAGCGCTTCGGCTGGGCGGAGCGCCTGCGCGCGCAGCAGCGGCGGGCCGGGGATAAACTCGATATCATCGGCGACTGCGACTCCCCCACTCTCGCGTTTTATATATCGTTCCGGGGAATGAACAACGCGCTCATGGACTTGCTGGAGGCACCGGAGCTTGTCGAGGCCGTGATGGACAAGGGCGTCGAAATCGCCATCGAACGCGCCAAGTTCAACCTCGACCTCGGGCTGAAAGTCCTGCGCCTGAACGACTCCGCGGGCAACATGTCCGTCATCTCTCCCGCCATGTGGCGCCGCTTTATAAAACCGCGCTTCAAACGTTTCTGCGACGAGGTTCATGCCCACGACCGGGACGCCCGCGTGTATTGTCACATCTGCGGCAACGTGATGCCCATCATCGAGGATATGGTCGAGACCGGCCTCGACTGCATCGCCCCGCTCGATCCGCTCGGCGGTGTCACCGCCGCCCAGGTGCGCGAAACCGTCGGCGCCCGCGCCTCGCTCATGGGCGGCGTCAACACCCTCTCGTTTATCAACAGCACCCCCGCGCAAATCATGGACGAAGCCCGCCGGTGCATCGAAGGCGCGGGCGCGGGCGGCGGTTATCTACTCGGCTCCGGCTGCGTCGTCCCCCGCGCCGCCAAACGCGAAAACCTCGCCGCCCTCGTCGAAACCGCCGCCCTATATGGAAACTACGAGGCG